>JAJFMK010000140.1 GCA_021772215.1 Chlamydiota bacterium
AAACTTACGGAAGTACTCCGAAGATCATTCACCGATATTGAATACCAAAAATCTCCAGAATTACAGGAGAGCGCCTTATATCCCTCCCCTGAACGGAAGGGTTTTACGGCGTCGTAGATAAAACTAGATGCGAATTTGTGAGATACCACAGGATTCAATCGAAAAAGGGAGGCAGTTCTATTCATCCTGAAGAGAAAGGTTTTACGGTCGTCAAATGGTTAAAATCGAAAGAAAAAATTAGCGGGGAAAGAGGTGAGAATTAACCAAAGTTTGATGCAGTCTTGTGCTCCAATCTATCAATGTCTGGTGGGAATAGACTCGCACAATTTGATCTGTTGGGTCACCTTGGCTGAAAAAGCCGACTGAGGCGGCATACTCATTGATTGCATCTGATTTGTGGCCCATTTTTTCGAGGGCAATGCTAAAAAGAAGATGGCAAGAGCCTAGCCAGTAGCGCCCACAATATTGTCCCTCTAGAGCATTTGCTTTCACCACAGCTGCCCGTTGCTCGCGGAACCCCTCTAGGTTGTTTTGAGCAATATAGACCATGGCCAATCGATGGTGGAGAATCCAAAGGTCCTGTTTGGGATCTGCTACAAGATTAGTAAGGACTTTGACATCACCTTCATCATTAGAAAAATATATTGGGAAATTTTGAGGCTTATCTCTTTCAAAGACCGCTTCATAGAGTTGAGCGATTTTTTGAGGAATGTCTCCAGCCAAGAGAAGATCTTTCTCGATGCAATCAGTTGTCTCTGGGGATTTTTGAAAACAACGAGGTAACCCAGTTTCCCCAAAATTAGATGCCGTAGCCATAAGACGGTGGATATTATCTTATTAGATTTCAATTAGTCAAATGAAAAGGGAATTAGGATTTGTTGAAGGATTGGACGGCTTCGTCGAGGCTGTCGCAGACGTCGATGATGCGGTGGAAACGGACCAGCTCGAAGAGGTTTTTCGTCTCTTGGCGCACGTTGGCGAGTTTGAGTTCTCCTCCCATACTGACCACGCGACGCATGCAGGCCAAGAGCATGCCAAGGCCTGAACTATCTAAAAATTCCACATTTTTTAGATCGATGATAAGCGCTATGTTCTCTTTGAGCTGATTTTGGATTTCACCCTTGATCGCCAAAGAATTTAGGGCGTCAATAAATTTGTCGGGGACGGTAATGATGGTAACCTTGCCCTTTTCTGCAACTTCAATGGTCATAGGATTAATTTAAGTTATAACTTCAGAAAATTCAACCGACAATTTATTTCCCATCTGATACCCTACTTACTCGTTATGGCATTGAGTGAAAAACAGACGATTGAAGGGCCTCTTCTGATTCGCCCCATACGCTACGTCGATGAGCGCGGCTTTTTTAGCGAAACATACAGCCAGATGCGCTATCGAAAACTTGGCCTCCCCGATTTTGTACAAGATAACCATTCCCTCTCTTTAAAGAGAGGAACCGTGAGGGGGCTCCACCTTCAAAGAGAGCCGTGGGCGCAAGCGAAGCTGGTTTCAGTTTTGCGAGGAGAAATTTTTGATGTGGTAGTCGACCTGCGCCCCAACTCAAAGACCTTTGGAGAACATCTCACCTTTTTGCTGACGGCTAAAGAGGGAGAGCAGCTTTTTGTTCCAATCGGTTTTGCTCATGGCTTTATGACTCTTTGTGATGATACAGAGGTGATCTATAAGGTGAGCGCTCTCTACAATAAAGAGAGTGAGGCAGGTATTCACTTTAATGATCCCGATTTGTCGATTCAGTGGCCGGCGTTAGAGCCATCTCTCTCAGAAAAAGATCAAAAATTACCCCCTTTCAAAGAGTATTGCCATGCATAAAATCGCTGTTTTGGGATCAAATGGGCAGCTTGGCAGAGCGATCTGCAAAAGGGTTAAAGAGAGCGGGAATTTGATCGCCTTGAGTCGGGCTGACTTTGACTTAAGGCAAGAGTTTACAAGCCGTCTTGAAGAGATACAGTTCGATCTTTTGATCAACTGCGCTGCCTTTAACAATACGGTCGCTGCTGAAGAGAGCTTTGAAGAGGCTAACCGGGTAAACGGCTACGCTGTTAAAGAGCTGGCACAAAGCTGTCAAAAAAGGGGAGCCACCTTTGTTCATGTCAGTAGCGACTATGTTTTCGATGGAAGGAAGGGAAGCTCTTATGTTGAAGAGGACTTGATCAATCCTCTAAGTAAATATGGAAAATCGAAGGCTCTTGGTGAGCAGTTTGCCAAACAGGAGTGTGAGAGACACTACATCTTCCGTACCGCTTCACTTTTTGGGGAGGGGACGAATAATTTTGTGCAAAAAATTTTGCGCAGCAGAGATAATCTAGAAATTGTTGATGACATTGTGATGAGTCCAACCTCTGCTGAGAGCTTGGCAGGGTGGATCTTAGAGGTTTGCGACAAAAGCGCCCCCTATGGAATTTATCACGCTGTCAATGACGGGGCGGTTAGCTGGTATCATTTCGCTCAAGAGATCTGTCGCTTGGCAAATAAAGAGATCTCCATATCTGCCAAAAAGAGCGATCGGAATATCGAAAGGCCAAAAAATAGCAGTTTAGATGTGAAAAAATTAAAGAGCGTGGTTGGGGAGATCCCTGATTGGAAAAAGAGTTTGAGAGGCTACCTTGAATAAGACCATTTTAATTACGGGAGGGGCCGGATTTATCGGCTCCCACCTTCTGCACCATTTTGTTAAATGCTACCCCAACTATCAGATTATCAACTTAGACAAGCTCACCTATGCTGCCAACCCAACGTTTATCGCTGATCTCGAAAATTTTCCCAACTACACCTTTGAAAAGGTCGATCTTGTCGATTCAGGCGCCGTTGAGGAGCTTTTTCACAGATACAGAATCGATAATATCATTCACCTAGCAGCAGAGACCCATGTAGACCGTTCAATATCGGGGCCGATGGAGTTCGTGATGACCAACGTGGTGGGCAGTGTCAACCTACTGCAGGCTGCCAAGAAATTTTGGCTTGCAAAACGCTGCCCTGGGCGCTTCTATCACGTCTCAACCGATGAGGTTTATGGTGCTTTGGGCGAGGAGGGCTCCTTCAACGAAGAGAGTGGTTACGCTCCCAACAGTCCTTACGCGGCCTCTAAAGCCTCTTCTGATCTCTTTGTGAGAGCCTATGCCAACACTTATGGTCTACCTGTGGTGATCTCAAACTGCTCAAATAACTATGGCCCTAACCAGCACCCCGAGAAGCTGATTCCCCTAGTGATACGAAACATCTGCCAAGGACGCCCCATCCCGATCTATGGCAAGGGCAATAATGTGCGGGACTGGCTCTTTGTTGGGGATCATGTTGAGGCGATCGATCGTATCTTTCATAAAGGTCGAAGGGGGCAGATTTATAATATAGGCGCAGAGAACGAGTGGAGAAATATCGACCTTGTGCGCATGCTCTGCTCATTTATGGATCAGAAGCTGGGGCAAAAGGAGGGACGAAGTCAAGCGCTGATCTCCCATGTGAAAGATCGCTTAGGACACGATGAGCGCTACAGTATCGACTGCCGTAAAATCAAAGAACAGCTCGCCTGGCAGGCTAAGACAAGCTTTTTAAGAGGACTAGAGAAGACAATCGATTGGTATTTAGCTAGAGGATTTACAAGAGAGGAGGCGGTTTGTGAGGATCAAAAGAGCGTTTTGGTTTAATTTTTTTCTATTTTTTTGCACCACTCTAAGCGCCTACGATCATCAGCTAGCTGTTGTGGCGATCTTTCGCGATGAGGCCAGGTTTTTACGCGAATGGATCGAATATCACCGCCTCGTTGGTGTTGAGCGTTTCTACCTCTACAATCACTTAAGTCAAGATGACTGCACATCTGTCTTACAGCCCTACATCGATCAGGGTATTGTCGTTTTAGAGGATGTGAAGAGTGAACCGGGGAATATTTTTCGTTGGAATGCTCTGCAGGTCGGTGCCTACAACAGAACCCTTAAAGAGGTCCGAGGTAAGGTTAAGTGGCTCGCGGCGATCGATATCGATGAGTACATCCTCCCCATTCAGCCAGTCAAAATTCCGCAAATCTTAAGGGCCTACGAAAAACATGCAGGTTTGGCGATTAATTGGCTCTGCTTTGGCACCTCATATATCGAGCATATTCCTGATGATCAATTGATAATAGAGAATCTTCTCCTGCACGCCCCCAGAGATTATACGCATAATCAGTATGTCAAGCTGTTCGTTCGCCCCGAGCGAGTCTTAGGTTTTGTAGGCCCGCACACCTGTGGAGTTTCGGGAGATGAGAAGATCGTCACCATTGATGGTAAATCTCTCAATAAGAAGAAAAGCAGCACAATCATTCATGAAAAGATCCGCATTAATCACTACTGGACCAAAGATGAGGATCATCTCAATAATGTCAAACTGAAGCGTAAACATATGGGGCGCTGGCTCTCTGTTGTTACCCAAGCGGCGCGGGTTCTAAACAGCGAGTCTGACACTCTGATCACGCGCTATGCTCCCCAGCTTCGTGACAGGATGGCGCTTTAAAGGCTTTGGCTTCTCTTTCCCTTCGCTCCCATTTTGCTAAAAACCCCTGATTGCTACCAAATCCTTAGGGAGACACTGAATAATTCGCATTGGCCGCTTTCATTCCTACGATAAGAGAAATTAAACCTCTACTGATTCTATAAAATTGAAGCCAATTCATCAAAAAATCGGCTGTACCTGAACAATTCAGTAGCTCCTTAAGCGATCTGTTTTTGTAAATGACCAGCGTCAGGGGCGCGGGTACGAAGATCTTCCGGTAACAAGAATAGGGAAACGGAAGCCTCGAACCTGTTGCAAATATGGAAGAGGCGAAGTAGACTCCGAAAAAAAGAGGCTGTTTCATAATTCATCAAGTAGGATAGAAAGCGCGCTTTTCTCCTATTGATGAATTATGAAACAGCCTCAAAGGATTTGAACTGATGAAAGAGAAAAAAT
>JAJFMK010000015.1 GCA_021772215.1 Chlamydiota bacterium
TGGCAGCAGAGATTTCAAAATTTTAAAAAATCTTTAAATCTCCTAAAAATGGGGATAGCCATTGATCAGCCTTCGATTATTGAACAACTTGGAACACTTCAATCTTTTGAAATTTCCTTTGAGCTCTCCTGGAAAACTTTGAAGGATTATCTTGAAAGTAAGGGAGAGCTGGTTGAATACCCAAGAGATGTCATCAAAACAGCCTTTGCCCATGAGATCATATCTGATGGAGAGCTTTGGTTGGAGATGTTAAAAGATCGAAATCTTACCTCTCACACTTACAATGAAGGGGTAGCAATCAAAGCCTTAAAGAAGACTCGATCGACCTATGCACCGGCCCTTCTCGAACTTGAAGAGTTTTTCGAAAAATCAAAAATCAGCAGCAGGGAGAGTTAAGTTGGAACCAAGGTTTGGGTTACCAAGCAGATCCCTGCAGATGATTAAGGAGGCCATCCACTCCTTTCCGGATGTTAAAGAGGCAATAGTCTTCGGATCTCGTGCTATGGGTAATTTCAAAAAAGGTTCAGACATTGACATCGCTTTAAAGGGAAATCTCAAAGACAACACCCTTATCAAACTTCAGGTGATTTTAGATGAAGAGCTACCAATCCCCTACTATTTTGATCTTGTCGACTATCAACATATTGAAAATCAGGCTCTGAAATTACATATCGATGTAGAGGGAAAACCTCTCGGTCAAAAGAGCAAATTTAACCATTAGTGCTGCTATGGCTGAGGATAGGTTCCTTCGGGGTCGATTGAGGAAAAGAGATGCAATAGGCTTTAAAAGGACATTAACGGGCAAATGAGTTTTGCAAGTCCCTCTAGAATTAAAGATCAGACCAGTTATCAAATAAACCACGTCTAGAGCTTTGTCAGCTCTAGAGAGAGTTCGAAGTCATATCCACTAACGCGAAATGCGCGCTAAGTGAAATTAGAAGCTGAAGGAGGCGCCTGCTACAAAGCCCCAGAAGCTTAAGTTGCCACTGTAGTGGATTGGCTGATCCTGCATGCTGACTAGAGGTACCAAAGAGTTTACGAAGAAGTTTTGGCTGTAGTAGATGCGATGCTGCCAACCGGCCCAGAGCCTTAAAAACTTATCTTTGCAAGGGCCAAAGCTATTTTCATAGCTGATTCCTGCGCCAAGTTCAGTCATTCCTCTTGTCACATGCTCGTCATAGCACTTGAAAGTGTCGAGGTCTTCGATAAACATCTCAGCTTCTAATCCAGCTCCCTCCATCGACGTTTTCTGACTAAAGGAGCTACTGCCGAGAAGTAGGGCGCCCTTACCATAGCCGTAGAGTCCTAAGCCACACGCCACTTCCCAGTCGAGTCCTAGACCAATCAGAGGTCCAAGTCCACGGTAGTGGGTTCGATTATAGGAATTGAGTAAAAAAGTTGTTTCGAGATCCTTGAAACCTATTCCATAAGTGAAATCACTTCGAATCGATTGATTAATGACAACTCCGCGCAGACCAAAATAGGGGGTAATTGAAATACAGCTTCCGCAGCTCCAGTGGTAGTCCAAGACAAGGTCAACCTGGTTCACATCCAATGACCAGGTAGCATCAATTGAGTTGCTCAAAGTAGTCGGTTCGGGAGGGGCACCAGTAGTGACTAAGAAAGTTGAGAAGAAAGGTAAAGAGATCGACTGACCCCATGTGGGGATGATCAGCTGTCCCACGCCATTTACTCCAGCATCCATATCTGATCCCGCAGCTGTAAGTAGCAGTGAAGATTCAAGAGTCTCTGCTCTTCTAGAGTGCATCCAGTCCCAGCCTAATGAGAGGCGGATGCCACTACAGGCGGGCTTCCAGGTGAGGCCGACTAAAAAACCAGAATCCCATTTATCTGAAAACTGATGCTCTTTGACTGTCGACGCCTGCGTTAAACGATAATTGTCTAAAAGATCTATCGTAGGGACTTCGAATTCGAGATCGACGCATTTCGCAAAAGAGATCCCCTCCTGTCGTGGAGTGAAGAGGTGATACTCTCCAAAGACTCCGAAGCTCATCTCGTTGGAGCTTGGCTGACAGGGGTCGCAGCTCCACATCTCATCAAAGCAGTAGGGGTCGTAAGCTCCCTGATCGTACGGGTTTTCCCAAGCAGCATCTATCTGATGGCTTGCGAAAGTTAGCGCTAAGAGCAATCTTGAGGCTGTTTTTATCAACTTTTCGCTCCTTCTGAATCCAATCAAGCTATTCATGATCCTTCCTCTTAAAAGCCTACTCTAATGCCAACTGTAATTCCTGTGATCGACAGGTCACCATCAATAATCGATGGAACTGTGGATTGATCAAAGAGGTTACCGATGGGGGCAAATTGATTTTGTCGATAGTACTGTCTCTGCTCCCAGGCAACATAGAAGCTGTAGTCTCCTCGGCCGCAGTTCATCTCTCCCTCCCAAGCGAGACCAATGGAGATGTCACTGGTTAGCTTAAGCTCTTGGTAGCGGTCATGAAGAGTTGCCGTGGTGGCAGAGGTGAAGGGGGAAAGAGCATCACCGCCAAGTCCACCTGCAATTGCAGAAATCTCATTTTGATACCGCTTAAGATCGTACTGTCCGTAGAAGAGGCCAAAATGTCCAGACCCATAGAGAGAAAGGCTAGAAACCAGACACCAATTCATCTCGAAACCGGCCTTTAGACCTACAGCTTCGAATCGCTGGCTATTGCGGTTTTGCTCAATCAGAACAAGCCCGAAATCCTCATCTTGTAAAAGTCCAATACCGCC
>JAJFMK010000141.1 GCA_021772215.1 Chlamydiota bacterium
GATGTCTTGTCCCCCTATTTTTTTTGCAATTTGCAGTGCCTTTTCGTAAAATTGTATCGCCTGGACATAATTTCCAAGAGAGCTGTAAGAGCTACCAAGGTTGCCGTACGCTATCGCCTCTGCTGATTTGGCTTCTTGTTCTTGCGCTATAAATAGAGATTTTTCATAATGATTGATCGCCTTTTTATAAATCCCCAAACTCTTATAAAAATTCCCAAGGTTGCTGTGAGCTAACCCTTCAATCACTCGATTTTTTTGCTCCTCTGCAATGAGAAGTTGCTTTTCATTGTATCGGAACGCTTTTTGGTAATCGCCGAGACAGAGGTAAGCATTGCCAAGATTACCATAAGCCTGTCCCTCCCCTATCCGATCTTTTCTTTCCTGCGTGATCTGTAAATCTCTCTCATGACAATCAATCGCCCGGCTGAAGTCCCCCAAAGCTTGATAACAGTTACCAATGTTGCAATTGGCGTTTGCTTCACCTCCTCGATCATTCACCTGTTTTGCGATTTCGAGCGCCTTCTCATGGTAATCAATCGCATTGCGTTGGTCTCCAAGCAGGTAGTAGACAACACCAATGCTACCGTAGCTTTTTATCTGGTCCACCTGGTTCCCAATCACCTGCGCAATCTGAAGTGATTTGGCATGAAATCGAATCGACTTTTGATATTCGCCAAGGGACCCATAGCAAGAGCCTAAAGATCCAAGAGCTTTCCCCTCTCCATCAATATCTTTCGTCTCGAGAGCTATCTCAAGTGATCTCTCAAGGCTCTCAATCGCTGAACAAAAATCTCCAGAAGATTTGAGCGCAGCCCCGAGGTTTAAACAGGCGCGCCCTTCGCCTGGCCGATCCCTTATCTCTTGCGAGATCTGCAGGTCTCTTCTGTGATACTCAATCGACTTGAGATAGTTTCCAGATGCAAAATAGGTGTTACCGAGATTTGAGTTCGCGCGCTGTTGAACCTCATGGTCACCCATTTCCAGTGCAATTTGCAGACATTTTTCGTGATAATCAATTGCCTTTTTAAAATCACAAAGGGACTGGTATGTTTGCCCCAAGCATTCATAAGCTGTTCCAATATCCTGCTTATGTTTTAATAAAATTTGCATGAGCAGTAACTTTTCGAACCAGATAACTGCGTCAGAAAAATATGAATTTTTAAAGGCCTGAAGTCCACTATTAAACAGTGTCGATTGAAGTTCACTCACCTTCTCGATTGAGCCATTACATGGCGCCATTTCTTCTAAAAAACTTCTAGGCAATCGCTTTAAAAGCAATATTCGCTCTCTTTCCAGATCGACAGCTGAATAAATTGTTGAGCTACTTGCTTCTCTGCTAGGAGAATTTCTTCCACCGTCTACTGAGGGAACCAGCCACATTTCTTCCTCTTTATCTTGAATTTTGAGGACTGGAGATAGTTTTGTAGTTTTTATATAACTCAAAAGGGCCTGACCAGTAATTGACCGATCCTCTCCTCCAAAAATAGAGCTGGTGGAAATTTCACCAATTTGGTTTCCAGAAAGATCTTTTAAAACGCCTTTGGTGACTCTATCTTGTGAACCCCAAACCTCCACAACTATCTGACTATTTTCTCGTTGGGTCATATATCTTGAAATCAGGAATGACCTCGACTCCGTCCCACTCACTGCGTTTGCCATCAGTATGCCTCTTATTTTCTGATTAAAAAGAAAGCACCTCAAATGTCCGTACATTTTACGCTGCTTCAACACTGTTTCTATTAAAGCTTCTGCCTTTGTTGCTACCTCATTGTCAAGAATTCCATGATAAGATTTGAAAGAACTTTTTGTACAGCGCCGTCTGAAATACTTTAGTGAGTTGCAATTCCAGAGGGAACGCCTGTCCTCAAAAAGGCTCGTAAGAAGCCAATATCTCCTTCACACCTTCGCTTCAATTCTCCACTTCGCCCGCTATGGATCCGCAGATGCTCGAATTAACAATGACTCACCATTTGAAGGGGCTCTTTGTCTCGCCTATGGAAAAAGAGAGAAGGAACTGCTCTTTGCAGATGAAACCCAAAAGCTCGACTTGAAGGCTGACTTAGTTGTGCTAAGTGCCTGTCAAACAGACAAAGGAGCCCAGCGTCGTGAAGGGGTGATTGGCCTCTCACGAGCCTTTTTAGGAGCTGGCATCCCCTCTGGAATTGCAACTCACTAAAGTATTTCAGACTACGTTTCCCAAGAAATCGTCTCAGACTTTTATACAAATTTTCTTGATAAACAAATGACTAAGGCAGAAGGTTTGAGACAAGCAATGGTCACACAACGAAATAAGCACCCCGAGAAACCAGAACTTTGGGGCGCGTTCTTTTTAGTTGGAAAATAGAGGAGAGAATCATGACGAATGCAACTAACGGAGTAGGGTCAGAACCATCTTTACTATCTAGCTATGTTACTCAAAGGGAAAACAACCAGGTAATCCTAGAACTTTGGGGCTCGCAGGAAAGAGTTACAAAGGGCGTAATAAAAGACCTAGCTGGAAATCAGATCAGTATAATCTCAGAGACCTCCATTTTTGGAGGAGAGGACCGGTCAATCTCTGGCTCAGCTCTTATAGCTTACATAAAAACCACTCAGCTTTCACCAGTCCTACAAATTCAAGGACAAGAGGAGAAGATTTGGTTAGTTCCCTCTTTAGATGCTGGTAGTGGCTCTACTAGCACTATAGGAAGAAGCGGCTGCTTTGAAGGCGATCTTGTCAATTTGGAAAAAGAAAAGGAGTCTCTTCAGAAACTTCTACCCAGCAATTTTTTAGAAGATATTAGACGAAACTGCCGAATCAAGGAGGACTTAGATGAGTTTGGAACGCAGTT
>JAJFMK010000142.1 GCA_021772215.1 Chlamydiota bacterium
GTGCGTTCTATACATTTGATGTAGAAGCTGACGATGGATATGGAGGCAAAGTATCTGATGCATTCACTCTACTTGTTCCGAATGCATCGCCTACTGTTGCCATACCTGCTCAAAATGTGACCGAATGGATTGGTAACCCAATAAATATCGCCATTCCACCTGGCACATTTTCTGACGCTGACGCTGACCTCCTTACCTATACTTCGACTCTTTCAGACCTTACAGCTCTTCCACCATGGCTTCACTTTGACAACACAACGCAAACTTTCACCGGACAGGCGTTCTCTGGTGACCAAGGCAGCTACCAAGTGGGAGTGTTCGTTGACGACGCCTTTGGAGGCAGAGCAAACACAACATTTGCTCTACAGATACCAAACCGCACACCACAACTAGATGTCGCACTGAATCCAAACGTTGCGACAATGACAGATTCCTTTAGCCTAACCCTTCCTTCAAACCTATTTTCTGACACGGATCTAGATCCCCTTACCCTCAGTGCAACTTCAATTCCTAGCTGGCTACAGTTCAACGCAACAGAGGGCCATTTTTTTGGAACAGCTTTCCTTTCCGACTACGGGAATTACACCGTCCAGGTGCATGCTAAAGATTCCCTATTGGCCACTGCTACCAGTGACGTTAATATTGAAGTTATCAATAGAGCCCCACAGAAAAACATCGATATCCCCAATTTAGCACACCCTATCGGCGATCCCCTCTCTATGACTGTTAGCCCAGCTACCTTCACTGAGCTTGATGGGGACATCATGAACTACCAAGCGGCAAAAATTGACTCCCAACCTTGGCCAACCTGGCTATCTTTTAACGCCACCACGCAGACATTTAGCGGAACCCCACTAACAGGCGACCAAGCTCACCACGCTTTTCAGATCACGGTGACTGATTCGCTGGGAGCGACAAACAGCGCCGCCTTTAATCTCACCCTTCCCAACCGCGCCCCACGATTTACTGGCACCCTAGATAACCAAAATGCCTTTGTCGACAACCCCTTCCTATTCACCTTCAAACCCAACGATTTTGTCGATGACGACGCCGATCCAATCTTCTTTTCTGCGTCGTTAAGTGGTGGAGAGCCACTTCCTGCGTGGCTAACCTTTGACCTTCCAACCTACACATTCCTAGGAGTTCCTGGAGCTGGGGATAAAGGAAGCTTATTTATATCCATTGAATGCCGAGACAATTTCGGTGGAGAAATTCGCCCCTCCTTTGGTGTTGCTGTCTCCAATCTCTCATCAAATAACCCACCCCTTCTAACATTAAAAACGCCCGATCATGAATATGACGCCGGTAGCAGCTTTTCACTACCGCTACCCAGTAACATCTTTACAGATCCCGATCTTGATCCTTTAACATACTCAGCGACTCTTGAAGGGGGAGCACCTCTTCCCTCTTGGCTAACATTTGATCCTGTCTCACGAACCTTCTCTGGAACAGCCCCAGACCCACAACTTTTACGCCTCACAGTTCGCGCTGAAGATGGACAAGGAGGGGTAGGAATCGACTCTTTTGCTCTCTCATTTGTTGACCCAAGCAATTTCCCTCCCGTAGTGCTTAACCCCTTATCAAACCAGGTTGCAAACGTAGGGCAGCCATTTAGCCTAGTCATCCCGATTGACACATTCAATGACCCTAATGGCGACGCTCTAGAATTAGAGGCGGCCCTTGCAGGAGGCGCTCCACTGCCCGGCTGGTTAGATTTCGACCCTCAAACGCGCATCCTCTCCGGAACCCCCTCACGCTCAGATACTAACGACTTCTCGGACAAGGTCCTATCTATTGAAATAAGAGCAAACGACGGGGTAGGCAGCGCTGTTTCAAGCTTCACCCTCTCTGTTTCCGGAGAATCTAGCGCTGAGCTTGCGTTGAAGATCGTAGGGCCTTTAGCTGGCGCCGCCAGTGTAGGTTATGGAGCATATACACAGCGCGCCCTTCTTTTTAATCATTGGAAAAAAGAGCGCTACCAAAGAGAGCCTATTAAAATTGGCGTAGGCGATACACTTGAGTATAGCTTTACCCATCCACAAGAAAAGATTAAGCTTGTCAGAGCTCTTTCAAACGGAAAAAGTTTACCTGGGGGCATAGATCTTCCGAACTGGCTAAACTACAACCACTATCTCAATACTCTTTCAGGAAAACCTGAGAGTTATGCTGTAGGCACTTTGACAATTCAAGCCATTGATAAAAACAAATTTATCTTAGAGGAATTTGATCTCACTGTTGAGGAGATGAATATGAAAAATGGCCTCGCAAACAAAAACCCTATAGATGACAACAGAGCCACTCAAATTGAAATGGAGCCCCTTTCTACCAGCAATGTCTAAAATGGGAGATAAATCAGTAGCAAAGAAGGCATTAGCCATTTCTAGAGATAGATATTAAGCCTTTTCTCTTCTAAAATATTGTCGCCATGTCCAAAGACGCACACAGTGGATAAACCAGAATATTCACGACGCGGTCCTTATTCACTAGTGAGTTTTTTTCTTCATCAAATCTGGTCACTTCTCTTCATACTACTTCGCCATAGTCTGCTATCTCACCGAAAAGCGATAGAGGGAAGAGGCGCCCCCCTTCAGACCAGAGTTTGCAACAATAGACAAAAATTAAAAAAGGGAGCAACATCTCTATTGTAAAGAAATAATCTACTACGCCTCTTCCGAGGCCGGCGCGAATTTAGATCATCAAAAACCTACATACTATAAGGATCACCTATGTGGCCTCTTCAAAACCTCCCTTCTAATTCAAATAGAGAAATCCTTCCAATCCAACAGATAGGCAGAGGAACAGCCCTTCTTAGCGCTGTTGTTGGATCGATATTTGCCGGGGCTACAGGGGCTACCTCTACTAATTTAGCAGAGCGCAATTGGAGACGAGCAGGAGCAGCTCCTCAAGTGTTGGCGAACGTTCCCACCCAGTCCGCCTTTCCTGACACTCTTTTCTCTTTGAGTGTCTTACCGACAGAGTACTTTTCTGATCCTGATTCTCCAGGCTTTGAACTTGTTCCTACCAATAAGGGTGAAGGGGTTCTACCTAATTGGCTTAACACCGGCATTAAAGATATACATTTGACCGGGATCTATGTAACTCCTAGCAACCCTAGAGGTGTGACTATTATAGATAACTATGCCTACGTCGCTCTCAACACCGATGGCCTACATATTGTTGACATACTTAACCCTAAATCCCCTATGTTAGTCGGCTCCTATGTCCCCCCTGGCAACTGCTTTGAGGCCCACGTTGAGGGCGGTTTAGCCTACCTAGCTTATGGAGGTATCGGCTTGGTGATCGTCGACGTAAGTGACCCAAGTAACCCCACCTTAGTTGGTTCATATGATACACCTGGTGTTGCCGAAGGAGTCCACGTTGTAGGCAACCTAGCCTATATCGCTGATGGCTCTTCAGGACTACAAATCATCAACGTGAATAATCCTAACTCTCCAACACTAGCTGGTTCATTAGATACGCTAGGTGGTTCCAGTCCTGGAAGAAGAGTTTATGTCGTCGATGATTTTGCCTATGTTGCAGATGGAAACGCCGGCTTAGTAATCGTTGATGTGAGTAATCCCAGCTCCCCTAGCTTAGCAGGATCTTACGATACGTCACTCGCTAAAAATGTGGAGGTCGTGGGTAATTTCGCCTATGTTGCTGACGGAAGCCCTGGCTTGGTAATCGTTGATGTGACTAACCCCAACTCTCCTACCTTAGCAGGATCTTATGATACAGGGAGCCCTATCGACGACATAAAGGTCGTCGGCAATCTTCTCTATGCAAATGATGGGGGAGACTTAACTATTTTCAATGTGAGCAACCCTTATGCTGCTACGCTAGTGGGGACATATGATAGCCCCGGAGGGAATGATGGGATAGACCTCATCGGTAACTTTATCTATGCCGGTGGAAGTAGCCTGCATATCTTGGAAAAGAACCTACAATTATCCGGGCTTGCCGGGCCAGAACACATAGGTAATCACGAACTTGAACTGTTTGCTGTGGATCCAGATCAAAACCAGGCCTCCTCAACTTTTATTCTTCGCGTTGAGGGTCCTCCTGTAGCAACCGGTACTATCTCAAACCAGCTTGCTGATGTCGGAGTTCCTTTTAGTCACTTTATCGATCAATCCGTTTTTCCTGACCCTAACGGCGACGTTGTCTATTACTCGGCAGAAAAGAGCGATCAAACGGCGCTGCCATCATGGCTTAGCTTCTCCCCCATTGGAATTTTCTCCGGCACGCCTCAAGCTTTGAATACAGGTACATATGACATCCAGGTTGAAGCTTATGATGGAATTGTTTTAGCTAGAGCCAACTCAACCTTCTCTCTGACAGTCGAGCATTTCCCAAAGCTATCTGCACCTCTTCAGAATCAAGCGGCAAACATTGACGCACCTTACTCATATCAAGTGCCAGCAGGGACCTTTACAGACCAAGACATTGGAGACACACTTACTTATAGCACAAGCTCACTTCCCGGCTGGTTAAACTTTACCCCAGGAACAAGAACTTTTTCAGGGACGCCATCTGCTGGTGATGCAGGCTCTTCTACAATCTCAGTAACTGCCACTGATAACCCGGGAGCGACAGCCTCCACTTCCTTCACCTTGACAGTAGGAGAATTCCCCACTCTATTGAACCCTATCTCTGACCAGCTAGCTGCTGTCGGCACTCCATACCTCTTCTCCATACCGGGTAACACCTTCACCACACCCCCCGGAGAGTTCCTTTCCTACCGAGCCTCGAAGGCAGATAACAGCCTCCTTCCCGCTTGGCTTGGTTTTGTGGGTCCAAGGCTCGAGTTTCAAGGAACACCGCTCCCAACAGATAAGGGGCAGGTCTCATTAAAAGTCATTGCTGAGGATACGAAGGGAGGAACTGCAATAAGCTCCTTTGACCTAAATGTTGTCGACGCCCTATCACAAGAGATTGCGCGTATCGGTGGCTCTTTTGTCTACACAATTCCAAATAACATGATCAGCTCACCACTAGGCCCCGTCACCTATACGGTCACGCTAGGCGATGGTTCACCCCTTCCTACTTGGTTAAGTTACAACCCAGCAACAAATGTCATCACTGGAGTGCCCCCGACCTCTTCAGAAGGCTCCTATAGCATTTTAGTTACGGCCGATGATGGCGTCCAGGCGCCCGTTCTTGGGACTCTCTCCTTAACTGTTGGGACTAATGCAGCGCCCAAAGTGGCTAACCCCGTATCAAATCAGGTGGCCCAGGTAGGGCAGAACTTTCGTCTTGTTGTCCCCGACAACACCTTTG
>JAJFMK010000143.1 GCA_021772215.1 Chlamydiota bacterium
GGTGCTGACGCCCGACCCGTCGCTCGGCGTCCCGGACACGCATCTCGGCGCGGCCTATCCCAACCCGGTCGATCCGCCGAGCGGTTGCACCTTCCATCCGCGCTGCGCGCAAGTCATGGAAAAATGCACCGGCGTCCCACCACAACCCATCGACGACGCCACCGGCCACGTCGAATGCCACTTGTATGAAGATTAGCGGAGGAGGAATACCATGACCGAACTATGCGATCTGGAGGCGGTCGAATTGCGCCGGCTGATCGGCGGCAAGGAAATTTCACCGGTCGAATTGCTGGAAAGCTGTATCGGCCGGATCGAAGCCGTCGATGGCGCCGTCAACGCCATGGTGACGTGCTGTTTCGACCGCGCCCGCGACGAGGCCGAGGCGGCGGAGGCCAGCGTCATGCAGGGCGAGCCGCTGGGCCTGCTGCACGGTTTGCCGATCGGTATCAAAGATCTGGAAGCAACCGCCGGCGTACGCACAACTTTCGGCTCTAAGCTTTATGCCGATTATGTGCCGGACACCGATCAGGTTTCGATCGCCAATACCCGGGCCGAAGGTGCGATCATCATCGGCAAGACCAATACGCCGGAGTTCGGCGCCGGGGCGAACACCCGCAATCTAGTCTTCGGGGCGACCGGCAATCCGTTCGATCCGGTCAAAACTTGCGCCGGCTCATCGGGCGGCTCGGCGGTCGCCCTGGCGACCGGGATGACGCCGTTGGCCAGCGGCTCGGACTATGGCGGCAGCCTGCGGACGCCGGCGGCGTTTTGCGGCGTCGTCGGCTATCGACCGTCGCCCGGCGTCGTCCCGGCGGAGGGCCGGCCGGTCGGCTTGTCGCCGTTTTCGGTGCTCGGGCCGATGGCGCGGACGGTCAAGGACGCGGCCTTGCTGTTGGCCGCGCAAACTTCGGCCGACCGGCGCGATCCGTTTTCCAGCGGGCTCGACCCGTCGTTGTTCGATCCTTTGACCCCGGCCGATCTGAGTTCCGTCCGCGTCGCGATTTCCACCGATCTCGGCGGCGCGCCGCTCTCCAACGCCAACCGGGAGATTTTCCGCGCCCGAACCCAAACGTTCCGTCATGTGTTCGCTGAAGCCGAGGAGCGCGACCCCGATTTCGCCGACGTGCACGAGTGTTTCGAAGTCCTGCGCGGCGTCAATTTCGTCGCCGCCCACGGCCAGCGGGTGCGCGACCGCCGCGACGATCTGAGCCCCAATGTCGTCGATAATGTCGATCGCGGATTGGCCTATAGCCTCGAAGACGTGGCCCGCGCCCACCTTCAACAAACCCGGATCGCCCGCGATTGGCTGGGACTGTTCGACGATGTCGATGTGGTCATCTGCCCGGGAGCATCGGTGACGCCGTTCGCCCATGCCGACTGGTCCGTCACCGAGATCGACGGCGTCGAAATGCCGACCTACATGCGCTGGCTGGCGCTGACCTATATGCCGACGATGGCCACCGCCTGCGGTGCGGTGTTGCCGTGCGGTGTCGATGGCAAAGGCATGCCGTTCGGCATTCAAGTCTTGGGGCCACCGGGTGCCGACCGCTTCGTGCTGGAAGTCGCCTGCGCCCTGGAGAGCGTCCTCGCCGCCGACCCGGCGACGGCGCGGCCGATTCCCGATCTCGCCAAGTTGGCGGCCTCGCCATGAAAATATTCACCGCCTGTCTCGGCACCGAAACCCACACCGGCGCACCGTTGCCGACCGATCTGGCGGCCTTCGAAAGCAGCCATCTGGTGCGCGGCGGCGCGCATGGCGAGACGCCGCATATGTTCGGCGCGCCATTGGTGCTGTGGCGCGAGCGCGCCGCCGCCAAGGGTTGGGACGTCGTCGAGGGACTGTCGGCGTTCGCGACGCCATCGGGGTTGGTGGTGCGTAAGGTTTATGAAGACCTGCGCGACGAAATATTAGAAACCCTGCGCGCGGCGATGCCGGTCGATGCGGTGATTCTGAGTTTGCACGGCGCCATGGTCGCCGACGGCTACGACGACTGCGAGGAAGACCTGCTGCTGGGCATTCGCGAGATCGTCGGCCCGGATATTCCAATCGGCGCCGAGTATGATCTGCACTGCCATGTTAGCCGGCGGTTCCTCGACGACTTGAACGCCCTGGTGATCTACAAGGAATACCCGCACACCGACTTCAGGGCGCGCGCCGAAGAACTCTGGACAATCATGCAAGGGGCTATCGAAAATCGGATCAAACCGGTGATCAGCGCCTTCGACTGCCGGATGATCGGGCTTTATCACACCACCAGGGAACCGATGCGCTCGTTCGTCGATCGAATGACCGCGTTGGAGCGGACCGAGCGCGTGCTGTCGATATCCCTCGGCCATGGCTTCCCCTGGGGTGACGTGCCGGCGGAGGGCACGCGGGTCATCGTCGTCACCGATGATCGCCAGGCCGAAGGCGACGCCCTGGCGGAAAAACTCGGCCGCGAACTCTGGAACATGCGCGATGAGATCACGCCCCGCTATCTGGAACTCGACGCCGCCATCGACGCCGCCGTGGCCGAGACGGCCGGGCCGGTGGTGATCGCCGACATGGCCGACAACCCCGGCGGCGGTGGCCCCGGCGACAGCACCTTCATCGTCCGTCAGTTGTTGCAACGTGGCGTCGGCGATGTCGCGGTCGGCGGCATTTGGGATCCGGTGGCGACCTCGATCTGCGTCGGCGCCGGTGTCGGTGCGCGCCTTTCGCTGCGTCTCGGCGGCAAGACCGGACCTTCATCGGGCGAACCGCTCGATCTCGACGTCGAGGTCAAACGCGTCCTCCGTGAACATTCTATCATTAGCCTGGGCGGTTCGACCCGCTACATGGGCGACGCCGCCCTGCTGCACGCCAACGGCATGGATTTCATCATCCATGAAGCCCGTTGCCAGAACACAATGCCGGATTTTTTCGAAAGCTTCGGTCTCGATCCGGCGCGCTACAAAATACTCGTCGTCAAATCGATGCAGCATTTCCACGGTGGTTACGCGCCGATCGCCGCGCGGATCATCTATTGCGCGGCGCCGGGCACGCTGACCTGGGATATGAGCAAAATCGCACACCAAAAAATCGCCCGCCCGGTATGGCCGATCGACGCCGACCCTTGGCGGGGCAATGTCGAACGACCGTGGTAAGCCAAACCAAGACGGAGGATATCGGATGAGCCAGGGAATGGTTTGCGCTCCACAGCCCGAAGCGGTCGAAGCCGGAGCGATGGCGTTGAAGAAGGGCGGCAACGCCGTCGATGCGGCGATCGCCACGGCGCTGGTGCAGACCGCCGTCGATCCGTTCATGTCGGGAATCGCCGGCTTCGGTTCGATGCAGGTCTATCTGCCGGCGAGCGGCATCCACCAATGTCTTGATTTTCACGCCCATGCGCCGGCCGCCGCGACGCCGGATATGTGGCTCGACTTGATGCAGGGCGAGAGCGAGGACGGCTTCGGCTTCATCCTCAAGGGCCGCGTCAACGAGATCGGCTACCAGTCGATCGCCACCCCGGAAAGCCTGCGCGCCTATGCGACGGCGCTTGAAAAATGGGGCACCTTGAGCCTCGCCGAACTGATTGAACCGGCGATCGAGTACCTCGAAGACGGTTGGATGGTCCGCCCGCACGTTCGCCGTTTCTGGGAGCAGGTCGAACCCGGCGGCCGGGTCGAGCATATCGAATATCTTCGCGACTGCGCGGCGACGGCGAAAATTTATCTCAATGGCGACGGCTCGTTAAAACAAATGGGCGAGATCATTCGCAACCCGGACTTGGCGGCGACCTACCGGCGGATCGCCGAGGTCGGGGCCGACGATTTCTATGAGGGTGAGATTGCCGCTAAGATCGTCGCCGACATGACGGCCAACGGCGGCTTGATTTCGGCCGCCGATCTGCGCGACGCCGGCCCCGAAAACACAGAGGTTTTATGGACCGACTATCGTGGTTACCAGATCGCTTCATCGCCGCCGCCGGGTGGTGGTGTGATGGTTCTGGAAATGCTTAATATCCTAGAGAATTTTGATCTCCAGGGTATGGGCCACAATAGCACCGAGTATATCCGCACCGTCGCCGAGGCGATGAAAATAGCCACCGTAGATAAAGACCTGCATGTCGGTGATCCGCGCTTCGTCGAGGTCCCGCTTTCGCGGTTGCTATCGAAGGACTATGCGCGCCAGCAGGCCGACAAAATCAAGTCGGGCGAAAAAACCCATGTGCCGCGCGTCCAAAAGGGCGAAGATCAAAAGGAGACGACGCATATATGTGCCGTCGATGGCGCCGGAAATTGCGTCTCGATGACCCATTCCGTCGGCATGCCGTCGGGCGTCGTCACCGAGGGGCTCGGCTTCATCTATAACGGCTGCATGGGGGTGTTCGATCCCAGGCCGGGGCAAACCGGCTCGATCGCGCCGGGCAAGGCGCGGTTTACGTCGATGGCGCCGAGCATGGTCTTCAAGGACGGA
>JAJFMK010000144.1 GCA_021772215.1 Chlamydiota bacterium
GCTCGTTGTTCTCAGGACACTTCGAAACCCAGTCATAGATCGCATCTTGTGGATTGGGGTGAGTATTATCTCCAAAGACCTTACCTGAAAAGGGGCAGATATAGACCCGCTTCGTCTGATCATTGACACTCGCCGGCGAGAAATTGATCTTAATTTCCGTCTGATTGTAGAGTTTGCCCTCCTTCTCAAGTTTATTGAAGGCCGCCTCTTCGTTCTCATAAATCGTTTTTTGATGAACAACCAGGACCGGATGGACATCAAATTTTAATTCTAAAAAACGTAAATAGGCTTGGACTAACTCCTTCGATCCCCCCTGCTTGAGGTACTCTAGCAGCTGACGCTGAATCTCTTCTGAGATGACAACTTTGGTCATTTTGATGATTTCCTTGAATTTCTCATTTACTTAGGGCGATCTTACTCTTTTCTTATATTATAATTCAAGGTATTTTAGTAGTACGCGCACAGCTAATAGAGGGTTTTAGATGGTAAAGTTTTTTTCAATTAATGTTCCAGGTTATGAGAAGGTGATTGAGGCGATTGACGAATCTGCCGGCCTCCACTGCCTTATAGCTATACATGACACACGCCTTGGCCCAGGCCTTGGTGGTACACGAATCTTCCCTTACGCTAGTAGGGAAGAGGCGCTTGATGATGTCCTTCGGCTATCTGAAGGAATGACCTATAAATCTGCCATCTCCCAGGTGGGAACAGGCGGAGCCAAAGCGGTCATCTTTGGCGACTCCAAGGGTAAGAAGTCAAAAGAGATGCTTCACGCCTATGGCGAGGTGATCAACAGCTTAAATGGCGAGTTTATCACGGCTGAAGATGTCGGCACCACAACAGAAGAGGTGGCGATCATGCGTGAAGTGACTCCCTACCTCGTGGGACTGCCGATCGAAATTGGCGCAGGAGACCCCAGCCCTTTCACCGCTCACGGCGTGATCCGCGGCATCGAGGCGACCTGTCAACATCTCTTCGGCTCCCGATCTGTCAAGGGAAAAAGAGTTGCCGTTCAAGGTCTTGGCAAGGTGGGTATTATCGTTGCCGAACAGCTATTCTGGCAAGGCGCAGAGCTCATCCTATCCGATATCGACGAAAAGAAAGCAAAAGAGGTGGCAAAACGATTCCACGCTGAAGTTGTCGCTCCCGATGAGATCTACGGCGTCGAATGCGATATCTTCGCTCCGGTAGCTCTTGGCGGCATCATCAACGACAAGACAATCCCAATGTTTCGCTGTAAAGCGATTGCAGGCGCCACAAACAACCAGCTCTTAGAAGAGCGTCATGGCAATATCCTATCTAAAAAAGGGATCCTTTACGCCCCCGATTTCTTAATCAATTCGGGCGGTCTGATCCAGGTCACCTGCGAAATCGACCCCGACGGCTACAGCGCCAAAGCAGCGCGCGATAAAATTGACACAATCTATGACACTCTCCTAGAGATTTTTGCCAAAGCTGATAAAGAGGGGCGCTCAACAGAAAGCGTCGCTATTGAAATCGCCAAACATAATATTGCCAACCTCATTGGAAAACGAAAAACTCACTTGTCGCTAAAGACTCCACAAGATAACGTGACGCATAAGAAAACCTCTTATACCCATGCTAAAAATCAGTGAGATTGCAGTTGACGGCTTTGAAAAGGTGATTGAGCTGACCGATGATTCGGTCGGCCTCCACGCCTTTATAGCCATCCATGACAGCCGCCTCGGCCCCGGCCTTGGCGGCACCCGTATTCACTCATATGCAAGCCGCCTTGAAGCGCTCCAAGATGTTTTGCGTCTTGCCGAAGGGATGACATACAAGGCCGCCATCACGAAGGTCGGATTGGGCGGCGCTAAGGGTGTGATCATCACCGACCCCAAACACAAAAAATCCAAACCGATGCTCCACGCTTATGCTGAAGGAGTCAACAGTCTCAAAGGTCAGTTCATTACAGCTGAAGATGTCGGAAGCAGCATCGAAGATGTCTCCACAATGAGTGAAAAGACTCCCTATGTCGTGGGCCTTCCTCTAGAAATTGGCAGCGGTGACCCGAGCCCTTTTGCCGCCTGGGGGGTCTTTCAAGGCATCCGCGCTGTCTGCCGGACCCTCTTTGGAAACGATGATGTACGGGGCCGAAAAATCGCCATCCAGGGCCTTGGTAAGGTGGGCATCTGTTTAGCTAACCACCTCTTTTGGCGCGGCTGTAACCTAGTTTTAAGCGATGTAAAAAAAGAGCACTTGCGACTCATGAGCCGCCTCTTCGACGCCGAAATCGTCTCTCCAGAAGAGATTCACAAAGCTGAGTGTGACATCTTCGCTCCTTGCGCTCTGGGTGGTATACTCAACAGTCAGACAATCCCCGAACTTAAGTGCCAAGCGGTGGCCGGCAGCGCCAACAACCAGCTCCAGCATGAGAGCGATGCGCGCCTCCTTCACGAAAGAGGTATCCTCTACGCCCCTGACTTTGTCATTAACGCCGGAGGGTTGATCAATGTCTCCCAAGAGGTGATTGATGGAAAATACCACGCTAAAGAGTCAAAAAGAGCTGTCGATCAGATCTTTGACACTCTCATCGCCATCTTCGAACGAGCCAAAACAGAAGAGCAACCAACCGAAATGATCGCCATGCAGATCGCTAAAGAGTACCTTGAAAGCAAAATAACGATATGAACCTCCTTCCGCTCCTTACAGAACGTTTTAACGCCGCTATCCGCTCCGCCTTCCCCAATGTCGAACAGCTCGCAGAGGTGACCGAGAGCACGAATGCCGCCTTTGGCGACTACCAGTGCAACAGCGCCATGAAGCTTGCCAAACCGCTTGGCATGCCGCCCCACAAGGTCGCTCAGCAACTTTTAGCCCATGTCGACCTTCTCGGCGTCGTCAAAGAGGCAGAGATTAAGGGGCCCGGCTTCATCAATCTCACGCTTGAAAAAGAGTTCCTAAACAGCCAGCTCAACAAGGCGTACGAAGATCCCCGCCTCGGCATCCCCCTTCCCGACCAAAAAAAGCGGATCGTTGTCGAATTCTCTTCACCCAACATCGCCAAAGAGATGCATGTGGGCCACCTGCGCTCCACGATCATTGGCGACAGCCTCGCCAAGATTTTCTCAGAGCTGGGCCATGAGGTGATTCGCCTAAACCATGTCGGCGACTGGGGCACGCAGTTTGGTATGCTGATCCACTACATCAAACAGGAGCATCCCCATCTTCTCGACGGCAAAGAAAGGGCGACCCTTCCCGAACTGATGCGCTGGTACCGCGCCGCCAAGGGCTGCTTCGATGCCGATGCCTCGTTTAAGAAATCGTCACAAGAGGAGGTTGTTCTCCTTCAAGGCGGCGATGATAAAAGCCTAAAAACATGGGAGATGATCTGTGAAATTTCTCGCCAGGGCTACCAAGAGATCTATGACCTCCTCAATATCGAACTGGTCGAACGGGGCGAATCGTTCTACAACGATGAACTCCCCATCATCGTCGCTGACCTCAAGGCAAAAGGCCTCCTAGAACATTCCGAGGGAGCAAATTGCGTCTTTGTCGACAAATACAAAAACCGCGAGGGCAACCCGCAACCTCTCATCGTCCAAAAGAGCGACGGCGGCTACACCTACGCCACCACAGACTTAGCCGCCCTGCGCCACCGCATCCGCGATGAGAAGGCTAACCAGATCATCTACGTCGTCGACCAAGGGCAGAGCCTTCACTTTAACCTCGTCTTCGACGTTGCTAAAAGGGCCGGCTACTACGACCCCTATAAAACCTCCGTTAACCATGTCCCCTTTGGCCTCGTCCTCGGCGCCGACGGCAAGAAGTTCCGCACCCGCTCCGGCGATACCGAACGGCTCATCGACCTCCTCACTGAATCGACAAACCGCGCCAATGAGATCCTCGCCGAAAAAAATCCCGATATGGATCCATCGCAAAGAGCCAACCTCGCGAACACCCTAGGCCTCTCCGCCGTCAAATATGCCGACCTCAGCGTCCACCGCTCGAGCGACTACCAGTTTAGCTACGACAAGATGCTTAAATTCGAAGGCAACACCGCCGCCTTTATCCTCTATTCATACGTACGCATCCAGGGCATCAAACGCCAAGCCGATATCCAAAGCATTCCCAACGTCCCCTTCACCTTAAGCCACCTCCAAGAGCTAAACCTCGCGAAAAAGCTCCTCCAGTTCCCCGACACCCTCGCCGCGGCCGCTCAGGATCTCGCCCCCAACCGCATCACCGACTACCTCTTCACCCTCGCCGAGACCTTCAACGCCTTCTTCCGCGACTGCCGCGTCGTCAATGACCCCCACCAAGACATTCGCCTCAAGCTCTGTGACATGACCGCCCGCACCTTAGAAAAGGGCCTCTCCCTTCTCGGCATCAAGACAGTTTCTAAGATGTAAGCCCCCTCATGAATTATAAAACAGGCTTTTATCGTTCATAAATCATCCATTTTCTTTTAGCGAGCGAGGAGTAACCTGCTATTGGTCATAACTATGTCGGTATCGTGCCACAATTTAGTCAAAAATCTCATTTTCAAGTTTTGTAAAATTGTCGCCTATCTGTTACAATTTAGCTATGGACGATCTGGTTAGTATCGAGATCTATGAGAACGATAACGGAAAATCCCCATATCTGGACTGGGAGCTTGGATTACCACAACAGGCTCAGGGCCTAGTTAGGACACGGCTCGGTAGAGTTCGTCTTGGAAACTTTGGCGATTGTAAACCTATAGTAGGTGAAAAAGGGCTTTTTGAGTTACGAATTCATATAAGTCCTGGTTTTCGAATATACTTTGGAAAAGCAGGGAACAAATTAATCCTTCTCCTAACCGGAGGAGAAAAGGGTAGTCAAAAACGGGACATCGCGAAAGCAAAGGAGTATTGGATCAGCTACCAAACAGGGAGAGAGTTATGGCAAAGACGAAAAGTTACAAGGAACACCTTAACAAAGAACTGAAGAACCCCAAAGCAGCAGCAAGTTACTTGAATGCAGCTCTTGAGGATGAAGATCCACGCGTCTTTCTGCTGGCTTTGAAAGACGTTGCAGATGCGATGGGCGGCATGAGTGAACTTGCCGACAAATCGTCCCTGAACCGCCAATCCCTCTATCGAGCCCTTTCAGAAAATGGAAACCCTAAGCTCTTAAGCATCCTAAACGTTCTCTATGCAATGGGCTTTGAGGTCCGTATCCGGCCCCTTTCTGCGGCCTAAATTCACCGCCACCTTGAAAGGTTCCAAGGGAAGTTCCTGCACATAACGAGGCAGAGCGTAGCCAGGAAGGACCTCGGCGAGTTCATCCCTAAGCAACTCCTTCACGATTTGAAGAGACGAAGTCAGAAGAAAATATATTAAGAGGTGGGCTTTCTATTGATACACATCTTTAGGAGACACTGAACAACTCGTGTGGGCTTTCTATTGATACACGTCTTTACGATGACCAATCTTGAGAACGTGTATTTCTATAACATCGTCCATTACTTGGTAAATGTCTCTATAATCACCCACACGGATGCGCCACTCACTATCCAAGACATTCGCCTCAAGCTCTGCGACATGACCGCCCGCACCTTAGAAAAGGGCCTCTTACTCCTCAGCATCAAGACAGTTTCTAGGATGTAATTAACCAGTATCGTGTATGCCTCAATTGTCCTGTTCTTTTCAGAGCTCCCTTCTCTACTAAATCGGCTAAATCTCTTGTTGCTGTCGCTCTGGATGTCTTAGTAATGGAGAGATAGTTTTCTGTACTGAGCCCACCCATAAACCCCTCAGGCCCCTCCTTAAACATCCTAAGTAAAACCTTCTCTTGTCTTGAGTTAATCTGACCAACCAAACTATTTAGTAATTTAGATTTAGTAATTAGGAAGTGAATTAATTCTAAAGATCTATTTAGCGCATCAACGATGACATCCGCAAAAAACTGGATCCAGCTATCTGCTTCCAAACATCGATTACACCCCTCGAGGGCTGCATAGTACTCTCTCTTTTTCTCACTTAGAATCTTTGAGATCGCAATCAGTATCGGCTCACCCAAACTTTGAGAAAGGGATTTTTCAACAATAGCACGGCCAATGCGCCCATTTCCATCTTCAAAGGGATGTATCGATTCGAAGTAAAGATGAGCAATCGAAGCCCTAACTAATGGAGACAGACGATCTTTGGATTCATTAAACCATTTTACAAACCGCTCCATCTCAAGCTCAACTTGACTCGATGGCGGCGCCTCAAAAAAGACTCTCTGCCGCAGATGTTGATTTGAGACAATTTGCATCGGATCGTCATGAGTTCGGTATCGACCAACCTCTGTACCCTCCAAAAATGACCCTTTAAGCAGCTCTTGCCATACGAACAGAGTGTCATGGGTTAAGGGTTCTTCAAAGGATTTATATACTCCCCACATTAAATCCCCCATTCCACGCTCTCTTACAGGCAACCGCTTTACCTCAAGCCCAAAGTGGCGTCTAATAGAGATCTGAAGACTTTCTCTCTCTAAAACTTCTCCTTCGATCTCAGAACTCTTCAACCCCTCATCACTTAAGACTTCAACAATAAGCTGTTCTTGTTCCCCCTGATCTAAATGTCTCAAAACAGCCATAACTCCCCCAACCCCCTGAATAAACCGTCGCTCCAACTGAGTAACAAACGCTGGGTCATAGACAAAATTTGGCCAATCTGGCAGCTGCCAATTCCACGGCATGATTGATAGAACCTCCCTCTATAACTCATAGTATACCATATTTGTGAGTTATAGAAAAGAATCCTATAACTCAAAATTTGGCTATTTTCTGAGCCATAAAATGTTATCCTATTGATTTTCTAGGACTTAAGAAGAGGCAAAGCGCGGCTAAATTCCTTCTCCTGGGGTCCATTTGACGGTGCCACCGCCACCTTGGAGGGTTTTAGGGGAAGCTCCTGCACGTAGCGAGGCAAAGCGTAGCCAGGGAGGACCTTGGCGAGCTCATCTATGAGTTTGAGCCCCTCCTCTTTGAGAACCTCAAAGTGGGCAGCGCCGGCGACGCGGTCGAGTTGATGGAGATAGTAGGGCAAGACGCCGTGGTTAACGAGAGTTAAGAAGAGTTCCTCTAAGACTTCGACGCTATCGTTAACGCCACGCAGGAGGACGGTCTGGTTGAGGAGAAGCACGCCGGCCGCTCTTAAGCGATCCAGGGCCGCAAAGACGTCCGCATCAAACTCTCGCGGATGGTTGGAATGGAGTACGAAGACAATCCGCTTCTTCGAATCCTGAACTAGCTGTAAAAACTCCTCATCAATACGCTCAGGGATCCCTAAGGGAAAACGGCTGTGGATCCGGACTCTCTCGATGTGATCT
>JAJFMK010000145.1 GCA_021772215.1 Chlamydiota bacterium
TTGATCGTCGAAGTCATCAAACTCCCCATCGAACTGGTTGGGGAAGTTATGTTTAAAGCTGGCGGGATCCGGCGGATCATCTTTAAAGGGCTCCTGATAGGGAGCTGGGATATTGCCGCCGCCATAGCCGCCATAGCCTCCACCTCCTCCAGACTCCATCATTCCTTCCTGGTAGCCGCGATCCTTCCAGGTTTGTGTTTGACGCCGGAGCGTCTGCTCTTTTTGCAAGTTAAGTGCTCTTTGCTCCTCGGTCAAAAGCTGCACATTCACCTTGGGCTTGGCCGGAGCCGGCTTTTGCAACTGCTGCATCATCTGCTGTTCAGACTGCAGATTGGGATTGGGTGACTGCTTCTCTTGGATGATTGTTGCATCACTAAAGAGAAACATCGGTAGCGCTAGTGCGCCAAGTAGGTATCCTTTCATAGGTCCCCTCCTGGTTCACCTCTATGTTGAAGGATCTAGATTAATTTTCGATTAAGATTGAACTTCTTTTAAGTCTTTGAAATTCAAGGGGCAAGAAATGAGATTTTAGGTGACTGGCCGCCTCCTCTATCTCCTCTTTTTTTCCGAAAGCGCTAAGCCTCAAATAGCTCTCTCCAGAGACCCCGAAGCCGACCCCTGGAGTGGTGATCAGGTGGGCCTTCTCTAATAGTTCATCAAAGAGCTCCCAGGAGGAGCGCCCCTTGAAGCTGACAAAGAGATAGGGGGCATGCTCTCCACCAACAGAGGTGAGGCCGCACGATTTGAGAGCTGCTTTCAAGAGTGTGGCGTTTTGTAAATAGCGATCTTGCAAAGCGCGGCAAGCTTTTTGGCCAGCTGCACTAAGTGTCGCAGCTGCGCCCGCTTGGGCGATGTTAGAGGCGCCGTTGAAAAGCGAGGAGACAATGCGTTCCCAATCTTTGATCAGCGGCGATCCATCCTTAAAGCAAATCTCTTTAGGAACGACAGTCCAGCCGAGGCGAATGCCGGTAAAGCCGGCCATCTTAGAGAGTGAAGCAGTCTCGATCGCCACCTCTTTAGCGCCCTCAATCTCATATATTGACCGCGGGCAATTATCGCGAATATAGCTGGCATAGGCAGAGTCGTAGATAATGAGCGAACTTCTCTCTTTTGCGATCTTAACAACAGAGCTAAGCTGCTCTTTTGTCAAGGCGACACCAGTGGGATTGTTGGGGTTACAGATGTAGATCAGGCTCCCCTCTTTTACCAGGCTAAAGTCGGGGACAAAGTCGTTTTCCTCTAGGCAGGGTAGGAAAGTGATCTCCTTTTTTCCATAGAGCAAAGAGGCGATCTCATAGACAGGGTAGGAGGGATCTTGCACCGCCACGGGTGTCATCTCATCGAAGAGAAGCTGAAGCCGACCAATATCGCATTTCGAGCCATCGGAGACAAAGATCTCATCAGGTTCAATCCCGGGATAGTTTTCAGCAATTTTCTCACGAAGCGCCGGATCACCAAACGGCTCGCCATAGCCGCGGTAGCCTCTCTTTGTCGCAAGTGCGGAGGCAAATCTCTCCATCGCCTCGGATATGATAGCGGGGATTGGCTCCGTGGTATCGCCAATGCCAAGGCTAATCAATTTTGCTTCTGGACAGCTGGCCAGCAGCGCCTCTTTTCGTTTAGTGATCTCTAAAAAAAGGTAGGACGCTTGAAACTGCGCCAGTTTATCGTTTCTATTGACCATAGTTAATGAGAGCCTCCAGATTTTCCAAAGCTGATAGGGCCGCACCGCGAACCAGATTGTGGCCCATCACTGTCAAACCCACTCTAGTGCAATCTTTGCCCTGTTTGATCTGCCCGATGTGAACGAAGGGGTCATAGGGAGAGATCTCTCTAGCTGGCTGGGGACGATCAACAGCTGTATGGAGCTTGTAGAGGTTATGGTTGGCCAGATAGGCTTGGTTGACACTCTCAAGAGAGACCTCTTTAGCAAACTGTAGATGCAAAACAGCGGTGTGACCATGCATCACAGGAACGCGATGCACATGAATTGTCATCTCAAAATCAGCCGGCTTGTCAATGGCTCCCAAAATTTTTCGGCTCTCAGCGCGGATCTTCTCCTCTTCGCCGACGATGTAGGGAATCAAGTTGTTCAACAAGTCTACGCAGTCAACACCCGGATAGCCGGCGCCGCTGATTGCCTGCATCGTCACGCAAGAGATATGGTTAAGTTCGCCAAGCGCCATTAGTGGCTTCAATGCCGAAGCGATAAAAGCTGTCGTACAGTTGGAGTTGGTGACAATTTTTCCCGCACTCGATTGCCGCTCAATTAACTCAATATGAGTGGGGTTGATCTCAGGTAGAAGGAGAGGAACATCGCTTGCCATCCTCTTGGCCGCCGCATTTGATGAAACAAGATGACCTCTCTCTAGGAGCTGCGGCTCAATCTCCTTGGCGGCAAAGGCAGGCAGAGCTGAAATGACATGGCGACACTGAATCTGGTCCGCTTCGATAATCTGCAACCGTGCCACTTCCTCATCGAGGGGATCGCTCTCCCTCCAGATGACAACATCTCCAAACTTTCGTCCGACGCTTCGATCAGAAGCTGAAAGCTCCACGACAACAAATTTCTTTGATCTTTGAACCAAAGCGATCAACTTCTGACCCACCAGGCCAGTGGCACCTAAAATAGCAACAGGGATCTTCTCACTCATAAGGGTATGAGCCTACCACGTTCTTAATTTTCCAAAGGATAGGAAATTCAATGTGTCAAGGTCACTTTACCTAAGCAAAGTGACCTTAACACCATTGGCAACTCCACCGTAACTTTGTCGTAATTTTTTGAATTTGAATAATAGTTAACTAGTTCTTCCAAAATCCTATGACAGAAGTCGGAATTTGTGGAGAATTTGAATAGGAGGGACCGCCTCGCTATTTAGCAGTTCATTTTTCTATACCTGAATCTAATCCTCCCAGTGAGGGAGATCGCAACCATTCTCAATAAATGGGGGATCTGGTCCTGTAGGCGCTAACTTGCCGCCTACAGTGGTGAACCCCATCTCGAATCAGGTTGCTCAGGTAAGACAGGAGTATCGCCTCATCGTCCCCGACAACACCATTGCAGATCCCAATGGGGACTTTCTAACTTAAAGTGCAAAGAGGACCAATGAAAGAGTGCTTCCAGCATGGCTAAACTTTAGTGATAGGACGTTATCGGGTAAACCGGGCCCATCAGATACCGCTGCGTTTAGCGATAAAACCCTCCCTTTAAAAATCTGTGCAACTGATGGAGGCGATGAGGTGTGCATCCTCTTCGACCTCAGCGTGCAGGGAGTCTCTAGAGAAAAGCAGATCCTGATGATTGCCGGCCCTCTGGGAACTGCTGGAGCCCTCAGTATTACCTGGTATAAAAAGAGAGGTCTTATCCTCAAACCCTGGAACCGCAAAAAATATGATAAGGGAACAATCAAGGTCCTTATTAGACAATCTTTTACCTATCAAATCGCTACACATAAAGAGGAGATTGAATCGGTTAAAGCCTTCAAAGGAAAAAAATGCCGCCCCTCCTCCCTGAACCTAAATGCCTCGATAGCAGAAGCTGTTTAGAATGGCTAAAAACGGATAGGCCTATTCCTTGGGGTGGGAGCTTTCTTCCAGAATGGCTAACATACCACGAAAGTAAGAATAGCCTTGAAAGCTCACAAGGCCCACAACCAGAAAATTCAGGCCTCTACACCGTCCGCTTCTTCGGCTCTGGCGAGGTGGTCTTAGAGGAGATCAAACTACAGGTTAGTGGACAGGGCGGCCATGGATTTGAAATGGTGAACTTGTCTTGAAAACAAACCCGATATTAATCCTATTAAATGCTATTAGTTTTTACCTTGTAGGCGCAAAGTTGTAATGTCACCTTTTCACCAAAGTTAAAATGTCACCCTATTGAGAAAATGGAGGTGACAAACTTTGGAGACGATGATGAGCCTAAAGGAGGCGATGCGTCTTGCAATCATGCAAGACGCTGATAATGAAAATTTAACTTTGAGGGAGGCGTCTGTGCGAATGGAGCTTTCACTGAGGCAGACAAAGAGAGTGCGTCGAAGCTACCAATTAGACGGGGCAACTGGTCTAATTTCAAAGAGACGAGGCAAATTGAGTCCTAACCGAATCGATCCATCGTTAAAGTTAGATGTAATTAATATCTTGAGCTCAAGCCAATATGCTGGGTTTGGGCCCACCTTTGCTAGTGAGAAACTCAAGGAACACCACGGGATTTCATTATCTAATGAGACAGTGAGGAAGTGGATGATCGAAAGCGATTTGTGGAAAGCAAAGAGAGCCAGGGAAAAGAGAGTGTACCAAAGGAGAGCAAGGAGAAGCCGATTTGGTGAGCTGCTACAGGGAGATGGCTCCAGACATGCTTGGTTTGAAGATCGAGGAGAGAAATGTACCTTATTACTATTCGTTGATGATGCTACAAGCCGTATCTGCGTAGCCCGTTTTGTTCCTGTTGAATCAACTGAAGGGTACCTACTTCTATTAGAAGACCAGCTTAAAAAACATGGTAAGCCTTTGGCTCTGTATACCGATAAACATTCATCGTTTCGTGTAAATCACGGAGGCAATAACAAACGCCTGACCCACCTTGCCGAAGTTCTTAAAGGTTTAGATGTCGAGCTCATATGCGCCAACAGCCCCCAAGCCAAAGGCCGAGTAGAGAGAGCCAATGGGACCCTTCAGGATCGCCTAATCAAAGAGATGCGTCTTCAAGGAATTTCAACGATTGAGGAAGCAAATGAATATCTACCTGAATTCATTAAAGAGTATAACAACCGTTTCGGCAAGGAGCCTCGGAAGGAGGAAGATGCACATCGTCCTCTAGAGAAAAGCGACGATCTAGATAGGCTATTTGCACATCGCTCAGTCCGTAAGCTCTCCAAGGATCTTAGCTTTCACTACAACGGGGAACACTATCAGCTACTACCAAAATCACCGAATCGTTTTCGTAAGGCCAGTATTGAGATTTTGGACCGCCCTGGTAAACCGATTTTAATAGAAAGTCATGGTAGGAGCTACCCCTATACGAGCTGGGGAAAGATGGCCGCAGCCCAGCCAAAAGTGCTCGACAGCAAAGAACTCGAAGCACACTGGCCTACCCCCAAATACCAAAGGCCAAGCAAACACCATCCCTGGAGAAGATAGGGAAAATGAGGGGCGCCGCGCCCCCCCCCATGGGGGGGGATAGATGCTCATTGGAGGGGGCATACGCCCCCTCCATGGGGGGGGATAGATGCTCATTGGAGGGGGCATACGCCCCCTCCATGGGGGGGGAT
>JAJFMK010000146.1 GCA_021772215.1 Chlamydiota bacterium
TGAATGCACTTGAGAAGAGAACCAACCTCTATCAGTATCAAGAGATTATTGACACTTTATCTAGATCTGAAATGGGAACCCCTGAAGCTGATCTAGCCTCCCTAGAACTCTTAAAAATCATCCTCTCAGACTTAAAAGATAATTTCACAACGCCTCTCCTCCTTTCTCTCCAAGAGGTTCTTATGCCGCAGCAAGGAAGTGGTTAAGGAGCCGCTGAACAATTCGCTTAAGGCCGCTTTCCCGCCCTTTCGCTTCGATTTGGTCAATTTCATAAGTCTTCTACTGTCAAAAGTGTGCGAACTTACAAAATCAACCAACTGGAAACGAAATCATCAAAAAAAAGGCTGTACCCTAATTATTCAGTATCTCCTTAACATTTTTCACATCAAGCGCTATACTTTTTGCCCATATGAGCATGCGAAATCTCACAATCTTGGGCACGTCGAGCCAACATCCCACCCGCAGTAGAAACCATGGCGCCTACCTATTTCGCTTTGCAGGTGAGGGCTTCCTCTTTGACCCCGGTGAAGGAACACAGCGGCAGTTCATCTTTGCTAATATCCCTCCCACTGCTGTCACCCGCATTCTAATTACTCACTTTCATGGCGACCACTGTCTGGGGCTCGGCTCGATGTTGATGCGGCTCAACCTCGACAAAGTCGAAAAAGTGCACTGCTACTACCCTGCAAGTGGAAAAAAATATTTTGATCGCCTGCGCTACGGCACGATGTACCACGAAGTGATCGAGGTGATCGAGCATCCGATCCATGAGGGCGGTATCGTTGCCGAGGAGGAGAATTTCACCCTCGAAGCGCACTTCCTCGACCATGGCGTCGATAATCTCGGCTACCGCATCCAAGAAAAAGATGAGCGCAAGTTCTACAAAGATAAATTGAAAGAAGCGAAGGTCTTCGGCCCCGATGTCAGGAAATTGGAACGCGAAGGGCAGATTGAGACGGAGGCGGGGCTCATCAAAATTGAGGATGTGAGCTATATCCGCAAAGGAGATGCGATCGCTGTTGTGATCGACACAAAGCCTTGTGAAAATGCCCTAAAAACAGCGCGCGATACACGCCTTCTTTTAGCTGAGAGTACCTACCTCGACTCTGAGCGCGACTTAGCAAGAGATCACTACCACTTAACGGCCAAGCAGGCCGCAGAACTAGCAAAAGATGCGGGAGCTAAAGAATTAGTACTTACCCATTTCTCTGCTAGATACCAAGATGAGAGCGCCTTCGTCGAAGAGGCGGGCGCCATCTTCAAGCCGGTCCATGCGGCCCACGACTTCGCGGTCTACCCTTTTCCAAAAATGAAAAATCCCCTATGATGGTTCCTATATGTTTCTCTCTTCCGCTTATCAGTTTCTAGAACACCTTAAAGGTGTTCGCCAAGCCTCATCTCATACAGTGCGTAACTACGCTATCGACCTCAATGCCTTTAAGACCTTTATCGAAAGTCAGTGGCATGATGGTAAGGAGCCGGGCGAATTGCCTGAAAAAATTCACCATGAGCGCAGCGAAGCCTCACGGGACAAAAGCAAAGATGAGCTCTTGCCGATTGAAAAGATCGATAGGCAGCTTCTTCGTACCTTTTTAGCCAATCTCCACAAAGCCGATGTGAACAAGCGCACCATCGCAAGGCGCGTCGCCTCGCTACGCAGCTTCTTTCGCTTTGTCCAGGGTAAAGGATGGATCCTTAGCAACCCTACGGAGGATCTTGAATCACCTAAAGTGGAGAAGAGGATCCCCGTCTCCTTAGAATATGAGCAGGTCAAAAGGCTGTTTGAGCAGCCCGACACCTCGAGTCTTCTAGGTATGCGCGACCGCGTGATTATGGAGCTTCTCTATAGCAGTGGTCTTCGCGTCAGCGAGCTGGTCTCTTTAAACCGCGCCGATATCGATTTTGAAGAGCAGCTGATCAAGCTGCGTGGTAAAGGCAAGAAGGAGCGGCTCGTTCCAATTACCGAAGATGCGACAACCTGGCTTAAGACCTATCTCGAACACCCCGAGCGCTACCTCGACGTCGATGGCCACTCCAAACAGCGCGACGACGAGGCTGTCTTTTTAAACCGCCACGGCACACGCCTCAGCGCCCGCTCCGTCGACCGCAACTTCGACCGCTACCTCACCGCTTCTGGCCTCGCCGGCAAGGTGACACCTCACACCATCCGCCACACGATAGCGACACACTGGCTGGAGAATGGGATGGACCTAAAAACCATTCAGGCGCTTTTGGGCCACTCCTCCCTTTCCACCACCACCATCTATACAAAAGTCTCCCCAAAACTAAAAAAAGAGGTCTACGACAAGACCCATCCTAGAGCAAAATGAGTACAGTCATTCTATCCAAGGTCTCCAAAGCGTTTGGAAGCCGCACCCTTTTTGAAGACGTCAATATCACCTTCCAGCCCGGGCGTCGCTACGCCTTGACGGGTCCCAACGGCGCAGGGAAGACGACGCTCTTTAAGATCATTACAGGCGATGAGAGCCCGACAACCGGCGAGGTGAACACTCCCGAAAGAGTCGGTATCTTGCGCCAAAATATCGAAGATTTCAAAGATTTCACTCTGACTGATGTCGTAACCATGGGTAACAAGAGACTCTGGGATACCCTTCAAGAGCGCGACAAGCTCTACGAAGAGGAGATGACCGACGAGGTGGGCATGCGCCTCGGCGACCTCGAAGGGATCATCGCCGAAGAGAATGGCTACGCCGCCGAATCTGACGCCGAGGTGCTTCTGTCTGGCATGGGAATTGCCCATGAAGATATTCATAAGAAGATGAAGGAGATCCCCACCGACCAGCAGTTCGCAGTCCTCCTCTGCCAGGCAATCTTTGGCGAGCCGCAGGCGCTCTTTTTAGACGAGCCGACAAACCACCTCGACTTAGAGTCGATCGCCTGGCTAGAGCAGTTCCTCTTCAACTACCCAGGAACCGTCGTTGTCACCAGCCACGACCGCCACTTCCTCAATGCCGTCGCCACCGACATCGCCGACATCGATTACGAAACGATCATCCACTACCCCGGCAGTTATGACACGATGGTTGCCGCCAAAAGTCAATCACGTTCACGTGCCGAGCTGGAGGCTAAATCAAAAGAGAAAAAGATCGCTCAACTCAAAGAGTTTGTCGCTAAGTTCGGCGCCGGTACGCGCGCCTCTCAGGTGCAGTCACGTATGCGTGAGATTGATAGACTACAGCCTGGGCAGCTTAAAGAGTCTAACATCCAGCGCCCCTATATTCGCTTTATCCCTTCCGACAAACCACCCGGCAAAGTGCTCCTCAAGGCGCGTAAGCTTGATAAGGGCTACGACGAGATCGAAGTGATCAAAAATTTCACCATTGAGATCGAAAGAGGTGATAAGATCGGCGTTATCGGCGCTAACGGCCGCGGAAAGACGACACTCCTGAAGATGCTCGCCGGACAGCTGGAGCCTGACAGTGGAAAAGTAGAGCTCGGCCACCAAGCCTCGCTCTGCTACTTCCCTCAAAACCACCAAGATATCATCGACAAGGCCAACTGTGCCTCCAACGCCTTCGACTGGCTTCGCGAACAGAAGAAGGGCGTTTTCGACCAGGAGATCCGCTCCGCCCTCGGCAAGATGCTCTTCAGCGGTGACGACGCCTTCAAACAGGTCAAATCGCTCTCCGGCGGCGAGACAGCCCGCCTAATACTCGCCTCAATGATACTCACCAACCATAACCTCCTAATACTTGATGAGCCAAACAACCACCTCGACCTCGAGGCGGTCTCCGCGCTAGGCTGGGGCCTCTCCGAATATCCAGAAACGGTCATCGTCGCCAGCCACGACCGCTCTCTCATCGACAGCGTCGCCAATAAGATCATCGCCTTCGAGCCAAACCACGAGATCCGCTTCTTTAACGGCCCCCTCCAAGAGTACCTACAACAATACCATCAAGAAATAAAATGATTTCAGCCGCAACACTACTTCATCCATCAATTGATATCACATTCAACCCAGCTTCTTTTGCCCGATATGTCGTTGTTCCTCTTCTGATCTCTAAAATCGCTGATATTGCAGCAGAATCTATTGCAGGTACAAGAGAGCGAAGCGAAAGGTTTCGAGTTGGAATGAGTATCTACCTCCTTGTCAACTTAACAGGAGCTATTATCTACTCAAAACACTCTGGATGCCTCTCTATCAAAGAAGCTCTCGCCTGGCAAGCCGCTGCTGCTGCTATCATACTTAGCAGAGCCCACAAAAGCGTATCTTCTGGTTATGAGGGCAGTAGACATATAACGCGGATCCAGCGTGCACATTTCTCAGAATGGTACAGCCCCACCAGTTAGCAATAGCTTTAGAAGACACTGAACAATTCATGTGGGCTGCTCATCAACCCCTTTCACCTCAATTTCTCGAATTTTGTAAGTTCACATGCTGTTGACAGTAGGGGACTTATAAAATCGACCAAATGGGAGCGGAAGAGCGACCTATACGAATTGTTCAGTGGCTCCTTTAGTGAAGCTTGCCAAATAGTCTCGTCCCAGGGCAAAATTACCTCTAAATTCAAAACCAACGATAGGAGAGTATATGTCCACACAACCAATTTCCACACCAATACCACCCGCCCCCGCAAGCTACTTAGGCACTGCTGCCCGATACGGACTCGGCCCATTCCTGATCAGCGCGATCACGTTTCTTGCTTCTGCCGCTTTGGCTTATAAGGTAGGCAGCAACGAAGATGAAAAAGGTAAAGCCTTTCTGATATCATATGGTGTTGGCACCTTGGCTACTGCTGCTATCTACTCCAAAGCTCTGGGTCTTCTCTCTTTTAAAGCTGCCCTCATCTGCCAGATCGCCTCTACAGCGCTGATTTTCGGTATCATTAGTAATCTGA
>JAJFMK010000147.1 GCA_021772215.1 Chlamydiota bacterium
CAAACTCGGTCACCTCAACAGAGCGAATTCTCGTGGAGACATCTTCGCCATCGACAATGTAGCGCTTCTCCCCATCCAGAGACTGGACGTCGAAGGTAAAGCTCTCCAATGCCTCTTCCAACCTTTTAACGCTATCCAAAGTAATGCCGAGCTTCAGAAGATAGGCAGTAAAGCAGCGATACATCGCTCCAGTATCGAAGTAGGTAAATTTTAACCTCTCAGCAACACGCTTAGCTACAGTGCTCTTGCCCGTTGCGACGGGTCCATCAATCGTAATAATCATAGTTAACAGACTATTTTACAGCCTCTGATGCGTTATTTGCAATAAGACGCGGCAACGCATGAATGAGATAAAAAGGCACGGATAAGATCCCATCTTTAAAGGAGAGGGGATGCTGAGATATGCGCACCCCTAAAGGAACATCTTTCTCCTCCATAAAACGTTTAAGTGAACGAAGCCTACCGGTAGTGCCCGATTTAACCTCGATGGGAACGATTTTTCCTTCAAGGTTTATGACATAGTCCACTTCCGCAGAGCTAGCACGCGCCTCTCTAGACCAAAAATGGAGCTTTCTCTCTAGATAGGGATCACAGTACGCTATCAACTCTTGCCCTACAAATTGTTCAGCTAACGCCCCCTTATGAATTTCAACCATGTCGGGATTATGAAATTCTGAGCGTAAATTCCCTAAAGTCGCTTGCAAAAGCCCCACATCTAAAAGAAGCACCTTGAATTTTCTCTCATTAATCTCAGCTCTTAAAGGAAGCCCATTGGCTGCAGTTGCAAAGATGCGCGTTAACAACCCTGCATGACAAAGCTGATCAACAGCCATCCTTAATTCTCTTGAACGCATCTCCTGGTCTACTTTCGCATACTGAAAATGGTGTCCAACTAAAAACGGAGCCCTCTCTAAGACACGTTGTAGATACTTATGAGCTGTCAACGCAGCATACTTTCCAAAATCATCGCGGTAGGTCTGCATCAAAGAGGCCTGCTTTCTCTCAGAGAATCTAAAATCTCTCTCCTTGACATAGAGATCAACAACTGCGGGCATCCCTCCAATAAAGAGATAGGGCCGTACGAGCTCTAAACAGTGCTGATGTAACCCCTCATCAGGAGGGGAGTGGATCGACCAGTTCTCCATCTCTTCAATGAGATGTCGATGACCCATTGCCTCAAGATATTCCAAAAAGGAGAGCGGACCCAATCGGAAGAACTCCACCCGACCCACAGGAAATGAAAACTTCTCATCTGCCAAAACAAACTCAAGCAGTGAACCCGCTGCAATCACATGTTGCTCAGGAAGCTTCTCCTTAAAATACCTTAAGCTCATCAGCGCCTTAGGGCATCTTTGAATTTCATCAAAAAAAAGAAGGGTCTCTCCAGGAACAATTGAGACATTCAGGTAGATCTGAAGCCGCTTTATAATCTCTTGAGGGTTAAGCGACGAAAAAGCCGTCTCCAGCTCCGGTTGAAACTCAAAATTAGCGACAGCAATATTTTTAAAGGCTATCTGCCCAAAATATTCGACTAGATAGCTTTTTCCCACCTGCCTCGCCCCGCGAATGATCAGTGGGGAGCGATCTGCCCGATCTTTCCAGAGCCAAAGCTCCTCTTCAACTCGCCTTTTCATTAAAAAACCTCTACTTACCTTGCATTTTAGCCAAACTATGGCTAAATATCAATGTTATTTTCGCCATGAAATGGCTAAATGTCAAGGTTACTAAGGCGGGCTTTACTGATTATCAATAACTTATGACGACTATTGTAAGATTTAATTTTATTAGACATTTTCGCAGTATAGTTAATAATACTGAGGGCAACCCATTTAAACAAAAGGTTGCCAATGAATTTAATACAACATCTTCTTAGTTCTCTTTTTATCCTCACCGCTCTTATCTCTCCACTCTGTGGAAAAGAGGATTTCACTGTTGAGGACCAACCAAACGCTTCTTTAGAGCTGTTTAACCTCCCCAATTTCGGGACGTTAAAGCAAAAAGAGAATGGATTCATCTATCTCGATGTCGATAACGGCTTCATCAACAACATCGTCTCTAATCTAGAGATCGAGGGAAGATTACAGCCAAGACCCACCGCATCACAGTCGATTGGAGCGCACATTAGCGTCTTTCATGAAAGCGAAGCGGTCCTCCCTAAGGAGCTCGGCTCCCCCTTCTCCTTTGATACGAAAGAGATTAGAAGCTTTACCCTCCACACAAGAGATGGCCTTAAGAAGCTCTGGGTGGTCGCTGTCAATGCACCTGAGCTAGAGCTTTTACGAGACTCTTATGGTCTCTCCACGAAGCTCAAAGGATTTGACTACCACATCACTTTAGGAAAGCAGATGCCGACAGCACCAGCAGGGTGGGAAACTGTCGAAACACTCTCCTCTTTCAATTTTTCCGATGAGCCAACCTTAGATCTAAAAACTAGCGGCGACTTTGTCACCATCGAAGACTCCGAAATTCTCAAAGAGTTAGCCTCTATAGAGCAAATTGGCCAACTAAAACTCAAAAGTAACGGCTTCGTCTATCTCGATGTCAACAACCAGCTCATCGATACGATTTGGCAAAAGCTCCCTATAGAGGGTGAATTTAAAGCTCTTGCTACCGACGCCAAAAAGATGGGCGCCCATATCAGCGTCATCCATGAGGATGAGATGATTGGAAAAGGCATCTGGAACCTCTTAGATGCTGGTCAGTGGTTCACCTTTGAGGTGAAAGAAATTCGTTATGTCGACAGAAATACTCCAAAAGGGCAAAATCGCCTCTGGCTTTTAGCTGTCGACTCACCCGCGCTGCAGCGGCTTCGCATCCACCTGGGCCTAAAGCCAAAGCTCAAAAATCATGATTTCCACATCACTCTTGGATATGAAGAGATCCAGGTACAAAATTTAGAAGAGGCGGCATAAACGATGTCAATATTTTCACCAGCTGAATGGAAAGCTCACTACCTAGCAGCTGACTATACGAATAGAACAGCGCACGCTAAGGCTCATCCAACGCACTATCTCTTAGCAAGGGGACAAACAGATGCGTCGATCTGCCAACAGATCGCAAGTATCACTGATCGCACCAAGCTTGTGGCACACGACGCTAAGTGCCACAAGTTAACAGCTCTTATGATCGCGGTCATGCGAGGGAAAGAAAGGGTAGTTGAAGCACTTTTACAAGTTCCAGAGGTCAAAGCCAAAATCAACGAGAAGGATAAGTATGGCTGGACCGCCTACCACCACGCCGCCTTTGCCACCGATGAGATAGCGCAAATGCTGCTTGCAGCGGGCGCAAAAGAGAATGTGACAACACCTCTTAAAGGAACCCACGAAGATCTCAAGCGAATGACAACTCTACAAGAGAATTCCCCCTCACTTGGACGGGTCACATTTGAGGGAAAACCTCTCACGCAAGAGATTGCTCGTGAAAGATTCGGTATGGAAAACTTTCAAGACGAGGTTTATGTTCCTCCTGATCGACTAAAAGCGCTTTGGCAAGCTAAACCTGTAGAAGAAGATGAAATTCTCGATTTTTTAACCTCGAATGGCATCAAAGTGCCTTACCCTAAACTTGAGGTGGCCGAGATCTCTGAAGGCTTTTATGGATTGTTCGCTGGCGAGACAATTCCTCCAGGTGGCTACATCGGAGAATATCCAGGGCGCTCTTGTGACGAACCCTATCAAAAAATCAATTTTGACGAGAGAATCACCAACCCCGAATATAAGAGCGCTTCTTCCTACTACCAATCGGAAGTCGATGCGCGTGCAATTGGAAACGCCAG
>JAJFMK010000148.1 GCA_021772215.1 Chlamydiota bacterium
GATCCAGCTTCTTGAGCTCATCGAACAGTTCGCTGATGCTAAAACAGAGGAGTTGATCACCCAAATTTTCTCGCGTCGTGTCAACAGCGCTAAAGCGAACGAATATTTTCGCGAGGCGCTCCAGAAAATCCTCGACCGCGAGTGGATGCATGAGCGCGACCTTTTGCGCCAAAAAATTCAGTCAGGCAGCCTCTCAGATGATGAGGCGATTGCCCTCGCCAAAGAGTTTGACCATCTCAGGAAAAACCCTCCGAAGATTATTTGAGACGATAATGTTTTGACAAATTGCGTATTCAATATGCAATTTGTCAAATCGTTGTTTATTAGTATGTTACGAAAGGATATCAACCTTTTAAGTAACGATCCAAGAACTCTTTGATCGACTGCCAGGCGAGGATGCGGTTCTCTTTTTGGGTGAGGCCGTGGCCCTCATCTTCAAAGAGAAGGTAGACGCATGGGGTGTTGCCGAGGCGAACCTGTTCGACGATCTCATCGGATTCTGCCTGGACGACGCGCGGGTCGTTAGCCCCCTGAAGGACAAAAAGCGGCTTTGTGATTTTGTCTGCATGAAAGAGAGGAGAGATGCCGACGAGATAGTCATGGTCAGTGGCGGGGTGGCCGATCTTCTCATGGAGTGAGGCAATGTGGTTTTCCCACCAAGGGGGATACTCTGTTAAGGTGCGCAGCCAGTTGGAGACCCCAAAGAGGTCGATACCGCAGGCGAAGCAGTCAGGATGAAAGGTGAGCGCCGCTAAGGTTATATAGCCGCCGTAGCTGGCGCCGATGACTCCGATGCGCTCTCCATCAATTTGCGGCAGCCTTTTTAGATACTCTTTGGCAAAGATGTAATCCATCAGATCAGCATCGCCATGCTTTTTATCAGCCGCAGAGAAAAAGGTTTTTCCATATCCTGAGCTACCGCGGTTATTGACGGCCAAGATGGCAAACCCCTGGCTTGCCAGATATTGAAAATAGGGGCTCCAGCCGAGCTGGCTCTGGCCTCCGGGGCCGCCATGAGCCCAGACAAGGGCGGGGAATGGACCCTCGCCTTTGGGCATGTAGAGTATTGAGGGAATCTCTAAGCCGTCATAAGAGGCGAAGGTGAGAGACTGAGCATCGACGAAGGTCTCTTTATCAAGCGGTGATTCGTCGAAGGTGAGCTGCTCTAGTTCATGCGTTTCGAGGTTTAGGAGGTGAACTTGCGTGGGAGATTTGGGACTGTTTAGCCCAATAGCGAGAAACTTTTCGCTTTTGCTAAAGACAGCGCTGGCGTGAGCATAGCCTTCCAGTTTAGGAAGGGGGACCTCTTGAAGACTTGGGTAGCTGTAGAGCCTAAGTTTTGAGAGGCTATCTTCGTTAAAGCGAACCACCAGATATTTTTCATTGTGGGTCAAGAGGTAGGTTGTAATATCCCAATCAGCCTCGATTAAGGGCTCTCTTTGCTTCGTCATAGGGTCCATCTTGCAAAGATAGGTAAAATCGCGTCCCTCATCCGTTAAAAAGAGGAGATCATTGGCGCGGTTGAAAGAGGGAGAGCTAAAGAGAACCTCTCCTTCATGGGGCGTTAAAAGGGTGGGCTCTTCAGCTCCCTTTTTTAAGAGATAGAGATTTTGATCATGGGTGTGTTCACGCCTTGTCAGGCAGATCAGCTGTTCGTCTTCGCTGATGTCAGCAATGTCAAAACCTCTTTTTGGGGAGTATATGAGCTCTAGATTCCAGCTTTTTGGCTCCATTTTATAAAGAGACATCGTCTTCTGTTCTTCTAAGTTCATCAGAAGGTAGAAATAGGTGCGCTCTCTGTTAAAACCTAAGTAGATCATCTTCACATTCTCAAAAGGTGTGATATCGATCGGCTCTTTTTCGCCCTCTTGATAGAAGAGATGGGAGATCTCATTGCCTTGACCATCCGCTTTAAATAGAATTCCACTCCCATCCGGCAGATAAGCAAGGGGCTGGTTTGGCTCTGAGTGCGCATGGGTCAGCTGCCTCATCTCTTTTGTAAAAAGGTCCATCTCATAGACGTTGAGCTGTCCATCTTTTGCCGATCCGATGAGCATCTTACTGTCATCCCAAGAGATGGTAGAGGGGCTGTGTGACGGTATCGTTAAGAAATCCTCAATTGTGGGAGGGGCTGTCTCTTTGGCAGGTAAAAGGAGTGAGACAGCGGCAGCGAATATTAGGCTAGTCATAAGTGCTTTTTTCATAATTTTGTTTCTCTGTTTTTCTAAACACAACGGAGTAAAATGTCTACTCTAAAAATCGACCTTTTGGCAGGTCTTTTGGAATTTCGCATTTGATAGCTTCACGATATTTGGCAATGAGGCGGTAGAAAGGGTCTATAATAAAATTTGGCAAATAGTAGAGGGGATAGAGCATTTTGAGGGGCCAGTCCAGGTTTTTGCAGATGCGAAGCGCGGCTTTGGCATAGAACAACGTTTTCTCTCCCTCAACGAGGATCAGTGAGTCAACATTCGGCAGGTTGAATTTTTTAGCCAGCTCTCCAGCGGATGGAGCAAAGCAAAACAGCTCCCTTTTATCGTAGCGGATAATGAGCTGCACAGATTGCAAGCAGAAGGCGCACGTCCCATCATAGAAAACGATCTTTTTGCCCCTTGGGGGAATTTCATTACTCATATACACTCCAGATTAATACCATAGTTGGTTTCATGAGTCGAGAAACGAAAAAATCTTCTGCGATCTGGGAGGCTCTTTTGACCTCTCAGGAGCGCTATCCCCATGAGCTCTTCCCTAAGGTGAGCATCATTATCCCCACCCATAATTCCGCTGCTTGGATTCCTGAAACTATCGAGAGCCTTCTCGACCAAGATTATGAAGACTTTGAGATCATTATTGTTGATGCACAAAGTAGCGACCGCACATTGGAGGTTGTTAAGAGCTTCCGCTCCGATAAGATCCGCATCTGCTCTGTGTCGCACTACCAGCCTTATGAGATGGCCAATCGCGGCATCACGCTGGCGGAAGGAGAGTATATTAACTTCCTCCTTCCCGGTGACTTCTACCTCTACAATGAGACGCTCAAACATGTGATGTCCACAGCAATAGATACAAGGCGCCCTGAGCTCGTCTACTGCGGCTGTCTGATCCGCGATCTGGAATCAGAGGTGAAGATCTTCTTTCGGCCACTGACACTAGAGCATCTTAAGCTGGGGCAGCAGCCGACAAGCATTGAGTCCTGCTGGATTTCGAAAGAGACCTTTAGAAAGTTGGGAAAGTTCAACCCTCACTATGAGATGCGCGGTGGCTTTGACCTTCTTTGCCGTTTTCTTCTCGATGGCAAACTAAAGTACGCCTTTACGACGAGAGTCTTAACCGACTATGACCTTCGCGGCTACAAGAAAGAGCAGATTCTAACTCATTTCAAAGAGACATGGCAGATCATCAAAGAGAATTTTGGTCTCTTTGCTGCCCTTTCCTGGCTGATTAAGCAAAAAGATCTGCTTCGGATTAGCAAACTCTGGATGAAATCACTTCGCACCGCATTTTTTGGCAGATGATCGACCTCTCTCGCTATCCCACAAAGCCCGGCGTCTATCTGATGCTCGACAAAAAGGAGCGTGTTCTCTACGTCGGCAAGGCAAAAAATCTGCGCGCGCGCTTAAGACAGTATTTTGTTGGTGGCGGCGACGGCCGCGAACAGATTCCCTTCTTGATGGCCAAGGTTGCAGATGTTGAGACGATCGTCGTCTCAAATGAGAAGGAGGCTCTCCTTTTAGAGGATACCCTGATCAAAAAGCATAAGCCGCCCTATAACGTCCATCTCAAAGATGACAAAAGCTATATCGCCCTGCAGGTGCGCACCAAATCTCCCTGGCCGATGGTCAACCTGGTGCGTTTAAAGGGTCCTCCAAAAGATAAAAACCTCTACTTTGGTCCCTACTCCAGCGCTCTGGCTGCCAGAGAGACTTTAGAAGAGATCCGCAAGTTCTTTCCTCTAAGACAGTGCTCCGATCAGGAATTTCGCCGCCGCACCAAACCCTGCATCCTCTACCAGATGAAGCGCTGCATCGCCCCTTGTGTCGGCCTCTGCACCAAAGAGGAGTATGAGGCCCAAGTGGATCAGACGATCCGCTTTCTTCGCGGCGAAACAAAGCCGGTGATCAAACAGCTCAAAAAGAGGATGGACGAGGCGTCTGACAAGTGGGAATATGAGAGGGCCGGCGCCATTTTACAGACGATCCGCGCGATTGAAAAGACTCTCGAGAGGCAACGGGTCAACCTACTAGCCAAAGGAGACTTCGATGTGATCGGCCTCTATAGAGAGGCAGACGAAGGAGATCTCGCGATCATCAACTACCGCGGCGGCAAGCTACTCTCCATGACTCACTTTCCCTTCAAGATGCTCGCCTCCGAAAACCAGGAGCTCCTAGAATCTGCGATTATGCAGTATTACCGTGAAGGCAGAGAGCACCCAAAAATCCTCTACATCCCGCAGAAGCTCTCTCCTAAACTTAGTGAGGTGCTAGGTTTTAAGCTGATTACCCCTCAAAGAGGAGAGAAAAAGCGGATGGTGGAGATGGCGTGCGACAACGCTCTGATGAGGTTCAGACAGCTCAAAGACAAACGCGCCACTTCGGAGCGCACGCTCCTCCAGCTGCAGGAGCTCTGCCACCTAAAAGAGTACCCGCACCGCATCGACTGCTTTGACACGGCTCACATCGCTGGAAGCGCCCCGACCGCCTCCCTTGTCACCTTCGAAGGGGGTGAGCCTTCAAGAGCTGGCTACAGAAGCTACCATATCCGCTCCACGAAAGGCGTATCAGACGACTACCAGGCGATGCATGAGGTGATGGAGCGGCGCTACAAAAAGGCCGATACGCTGCCTAACCTGATCATCGTCGATGGCGGTAAAGGACAGCTCAACATCGCCCTAAAGCTTCTAAAAGAGTTAAACCTAGCCACTATCGACCTCATCGCCCTATCCAAAGATGAGGCGAAGCATACCAAAGGCCTCACTCAAGAGCGCATATTCCTGCCCGAAAGAAAAGATCCCATCCTCCTCCCTAAACACTCACCCATCCTCTTCCTCCTGCAGCGCATCCGCGACGAGGCGCACCGCCGCGCGATCGGCCTCCACAAAAAGCAGCGCTCCAAAAAACAGCTAAAAAGCGTCCTCGACGAGATCCCCGGCATCGGCCCCACCAAGAAAAAGAAGCTTATTGCCCACTTCAAAAGCCCAAAGAAGGTCCTCGAAGCAAGCCCCGAAGAGCTTGCAGAGGTTCAGGGTCTCTCTAAGGCTGACATCCGAAATATCCTCAAGTTTTCTGATTGCTGAGGGGCTTGGTTGATAGAGCGTGCTAAGTTTTTTTGTTTTTACTCAGAATTCGAATCTTATGATTTTTTTTTGACTTAAATATATAAATTCCTTACAAATATTATAGCAGAATTAAAACACACAATTGGGAGGTATTTATGACTGCAAGACCACCAGGACCAACTGCGAGACCACAGCCACGATGGCCAGAACGAAATACAAGGACAGGCCGAGCAATGGAAGCAGCAGGTGAGGCCCATGGTGCCTATCAAGAGAGACAAAAGACAGATAGGGTCGGTCAAGATGTGATGCGTGGGGCTGGGCGGTATTGTGGACCAGACACTATCTCGAGGCCTAACGGACCCTCTGGTCGAACTTTTGGCGTTGGTCCTTGTCGAAAAGACAAAAATTAGAAAATTCTTTTAACCATACTGAATCACTAATATTGCTATAAGATAATCCGAGGGCTCCAATTCGTTGGAGCCCTCTTTTTCAAAGACTTCCTAATAAATTACGCATTTATATTTTATAATTCTTTAACTTTGAAGAGGACAGATGACAGTAGAAAAACCCGATTTTAAAGGTGTTCGTTACGAATTTTTGATGAGGGGGGAGAGATGCCATAAAACTGCTCAGCATGAAACGATTGGGTTGATAGAAACTGTTGAAGGTATACGAGCTCAACGCTTTTTTGCTGGAGCTCCTGTTAAGCAAACTTTAAAAGTAGCCACCTATAGAGGTTTGCCCATGGCTAATTGTTTGAAAAAACTACATGCAGATGGGCAGTGGGGAGTTTTGGTTACCAATCAAAAGACTCTTTTTATTGGCCCAGTGCTCGGTTTAAAAGGGGGCGCGAATGGCAGAGAGTTAGAGTTTTTTTTGGGTATGGCTCAAGGAATCCTTGACGCAGGTAACATTCTATTAGATAACCCCTTATCTGGAATAAGCCAGATCATGCAAACCTACAGATCCCAGATCAATCTCTATTTTGAAAAAGAGGGTTTTGATGGATTTATCAACTATGTCGGTTTGGAGGTGGAATTCCGACTTCGTCAACAGTATTTTAACGAAGTTAAAGATAAAATTAATGGTGCAATTGATCAGTTTAAAAATTACGAAGATGGGAAAGAGTATTTACTGAAGTCTGCAGAAAAATCGCTAACAGAAACAATTCCCACGCTGGAACGTATGATGAACGAAGCGGATGATATTCATATTATGAGATTGCTTATTCATATTTACTGCTTAACCACCACTTACCTCTTCGAAATTTTTGTAATCGGGTCCTATAAGTATGACCGAGATAACGTACCAATATTCGGAAGGTATTTGGAGAAAATTGAAAAAAGCATTTGCAAGTATTTCTTCCATGAGGTTGAGCATTATAAGCAAAATGAGGGATATATAACTTTAGGTAAGGTAATAAGGTTTGCTGAAGCATTTCGATTGGTTAAAGAAGAAAAGCGCGAGAGATATTTGTGGCAAACTTTTCTTTTTGCAGTCGGTAATAATCTAGAGAATTTAGGTTATGAAGAATATAGAAATATGGATTCTCTAGGAAGAGAGAATTTTTCGAACATACTCAATCCGTTTTGTGAATTCTATTATAGCTGGTGTAAAGTTTATAATACCTTGTGGAGATTTCATTTCAAAGAAGGGGCTGATCAATCCTGCCATAAAATTTATTGGCCTAAAGGGCTGGACTTACTCGGTGACTAAACATAATAGTTTCCACGCTGCTCTAATATTTGTTAAAATTCATCAGGCTCTTTTATAGGCCTCATTGCCCTCTCCAAAGATGAGGCGAAGCATACCAAAGGCCTCACTCAAGAGCGCATATTCCTGCCCGAAAGAAAAGATCCCATCCTCCTCCCTAAACACTCAC
>JAJFMK010000149.1 GCA_021772215.1 Chlamydiota bacterium
TAGAGGCTACATGTGCATTATCTGGTCTTATGAGACTGTGTGCCGGGTTAGTAGGTGGAACCATCGACTGAACAAGAGGGGCTACTAAGTCTTGGATCCGCCCTGCGGAGTCACGACATGTGCTGTCTGCAAAATGTGAGCCTAAGGTTTTTTTATGTTGGTCTGTTTGCAGACAGGTAACCTTTGGAGAATTTAGTCCAACCGCCCATCTTTGAAGTGACTGCTTTGCTTCATCAACGTCATTTTGAGTTAGTGTAACGAACGCGTAGTGCAGCAGTTCATGCTTTAGTTGGTAAATTTCAAAGATGAGAGGCAGGCGCCCAAAGGAGAAGTTTTTATGAGTTTCTAGCGAGCTTGTGCAGTAAGTCAAAAGTTCATTGCTCTGATCTGCTGTTGCATACTGCGGATTACTTTCAAGCTCCGTTTCGATGGCAGCAAGTGCGTCGATGATCTGCCTAAGGACTCTATTAACTAGAGGAATGTCCGCTTTCCCTTTATCATTCATGAGGGCGACAACTTCAACCTGAAAGCTTTGATAGGCTCTTTTAAATTTATGGTCACCAGATAAAAAAGTGTCAGAATTTTCTGCGTACCTCTCTAGCTGACGTACTGCTTCTTGATAATGCTCATTCTCAATTGAAAGTTCTGTTGTATTGAGGTTTTCAATTTCATGAATAGCAGATTGTAGGCTCCCGGCAAGAATCCTTATAGGGTAGCTATATAGAGTGCTTTTTGTTTCCTGAGGATTGCGAATAAATGTTTCTAGTGCCCCTTTTGACTCTTCAATTGTTTCGATGACTGTTCTGTCTAAAGCTGTATGAGGTGGAGAGTCAGGAATTTGCCGCTTTCTTTCATCTGTTGGGAGCTGATGAATACAGCTGAAATGGTGAGGGTGATTCTTCGGAGTTCTATCATAGGCTATCGACTCTAAGAAAAGAGATGGAGTTTGTTGTGTGGTAGTTAATGTCATCTCCTCAGAGGTCAGTTCTCTTGAATTGGGAGGGGTGGCTTTCATCCAACTCAATATGATGTCTAGCTCTTTCTTTTCAATCTTTATATTATGAGAAATGATTTGCATTAGATATCCTTTAAATGTTGCAACATCATTTCTATTTATCCCTTTTATAGGTCGACCTAGAACTTTAGAAGTTTCTCTTTTTGATTCACCTTTTAAGCCCACTTGCATGCTTTCATCGTGTGGCTTAGGCTCATTCCAAGAGGTGACAATCATTCGTGCCACTTCTTGCGCTGCTTGAAGTAGATCAACCTCACCAGAAGAGGTGGGGGGGGATGCGGTATGTTCTGGGGCACTAACCGGCGAAGAAGAAGAGCCGCCGCCGTTGTTTACGTTCCGCAGACGAGATTGGATCGGAGTCGTTGGATTTTTTTTTGGTTTAGGCACTATCCTTGCTGGTTCATCTTGGTTTGTAAGCTGTGGTTTTAGGGGAGAGATAAAATTCTGTATCTGGGGGGTCTGTTCAGGAGTGCGAACTGGAGAAATGGCGGAAGGGTTTGGTAGAGGAGAGCCTGGCTGTTGAGGCTGAGCCGGGACCAAAGGACCTGGTTGACCCCAATTTGATGGGGCTCCTACTGGGGTTGAATTGTTTGCCATAAACCTCCTTAGTTATACTAACAGTAACTATTATACTATGTTTAAGCATATTAATCAACAAATAATTAATTGAATTTTATTAAAATAGCAATATTAAGACTTTTTAATACATTATTTAAATATTTAATTTATAGACAGTTAACGAAAAACAGACTATTTTAGAGGTGATTGGCCCTAAAACCTCACCACCAGAGTGTAAACCTTGGCAGTTAAGACAATATTTACAAGCCAACCCCCCTTTGATCCCAGCGAGCACTATGGATCCACAACTTTTGATGAAAAAATTGCGAGAGCTCAAAGCTTAGGTGCACCCTACTATTTGGGGGTTATCCTGCTAGGGACTTCTCAGTTTCAATATGTTGATGGGGTCGAGCTCTATCGTTATGCTCGGCAAAAGGGTGACCCACAGCACAGGCTTCCTAAGGAAATTCAAAATGGATACATATATGAATTTCCTGCAGGTCAACATAAGGTTAACGATTTTTGCTCCTGGGAGCAGCTAAAAGCTAAAAAAGCTAACTTCTACCAGCGTAAGATAGCTCTTGTTGATCCCAACAATAGCGACCTCGATACAACGCAATATGAATTCGTATTAGACCATCTCTTGGGAAGAGAGACTAAGCGCAGTCCAGCTGATGCACTCTATTTTGCTAGAAAATGGTCTCAAACCAACCAAAGATGTCATCTGCTCCATGCTCTCTTTTTAAGAGACGGCGTTAGCTCAGAGAAAGATAATAATCTCTCGAAAGGATTGTCTAAAGACGAGATAGAAAGAGTCTGGAAGCCTCTTCAAACACGAATAGTCTGGAGCTGTCTTTGTGGAAAAGGTCGTGAGGATCTTGATCTTCGAGAAGCCTTCGACTTTGCAGTGAATTTTCAAGAAACGAACCCCGATTGCAGACAGCTCTACACGATATTCTCTCAAGAGGGGATAGGTTGCAGAAGAGACGGCGAACAATCTCAAGTGAGAGATCCAAAACTGATCCGCCTTCGCCTCCATGTTCTAAAAGCGATAGAGAACCGTCCAAAAATGGCGGATTAATAACCCTCCTTTATTTATTCTTAATAAAAATTCTGTATCATACTCTCTATGAGAATTGCTATCCCACTAACTTCCGATCAGTGGCTTAACGAGTCACTGGGTATTAGGTCAAATTCATTTTTTGAAAAGCAGGGTGCTTTGACCCTTTTTCAGAAGATCCAAAATGTGGCGCTGACAGTCTTTCGCGAAATCTGCTATGCGGCAAAGGCGGGCTATCGGAACATCAGCTCCCTCTTTTTAGCATGGGGCTATGGAGAGCTTAAGCCACAAGCTGATCGCTCAGGTCTTGTCGTCGCCTTTCATGGCCTCAATGGCCAGCCGTCGGTCTGGAATGGTCACCTTGCCAAGTTTGAGAAGTATCGAGAAGAGGGAGCAAAAATAGACCTCTTTGCCCCTCCTCTGCCAAAACGAGGACATCACAGCTTCGACGACCCCGAGATGAAGCCGATCTATGATCAGGTGAGAGCCTGGGTTGCTGCGAATCCCGGCAAGCCGCTTACCATCTTGGGACAGTCCAATGGCTCCCGCTTTGCTGCCCATCTCGAGCAGCTGTTAAGAGATGAATTTCCCAACACATCGGTTCATGTTTCTCTAACAGGAGCGATTCTTTACGGTACTTCCTTAATTGACCGCATTAAATCCGTTGTCCCTCCGTCGCTTAAAACGCTAAGTAGTGGAAGTGCTGCCTCGCAAAAGCTATTAGAGTCGGTACGCCAGCCACTGCAGGAGGGCGTGGCCAAGAGAAAGTATACGATGTACGCTCCCACGATCGATAGCCATGTTTGGGAGAGGGGGTCATCTTTGCCTATCCTCTCAACAAATAATGAAATTGAGGAGGAGCACTATCTCGTTTCCGGATATGGCCACAACTCAATCGTCGACTCTGTTGTTGATGAGCAGGTAGCGAAGGCGTGGTACTGGATGGGAGAAAAAAACGAGCTTAACCTTGAAGACCACCGCTCTACGGTTGAAAAAGTGAATGACTTGGCATTGACGGCCATCAATTACGCCGGTTCGCTTCCTAAGAAAGCTTTTAGACGATTGGTCTCAAAAGAGTTTCCCGTTGCTAAGAGTGTAAACGGAAGAATTTGCTACAGTGACTTGCCGTGGCAAGGGAAAGAGAGCGTTGGTCTAAACCTCTTTATCCATGGACTGTGGGGCCATCCGACAGATTGGAACCGCCACATGGAGCGCGCGGAGGAGACCTGCGCCAACTTTCATACCTTTGCCCCTTTTGTCTATGGACGAGGAAATATTCCCCTTGAACAGGCGGCAGCTCCTATACTAGAAGCTTTGAGAGATTATGTTAGGGAACATCCAGGAAAGCCGATTAACATCTATGGAACCTCCAATGGCGCCCGCATCGCAACATATATTGAGAATAACTTAACTCCAGAGGAACTTGGAAATAGCAAGCTTCGCATTGTTTCGATTGCCGGTGTCTTAAATGGCACAGAGGTGGTCGATCGACTAGTGGATTATCGACTCATCAGGTTGGCTCCACTACACACCGATCTTAAACGCGAATTCCGTTTCCAAAGCAGCGTCGCCAGGAACTTGATGGGTGATTGGGCTAAAAAGCAAAAAAGTTGGAAGGAGGCAGGCTCAGATGTTCGCCACTACTACTGCGCCACAACCGGAGATGAGCTGGTTCGGCCCATTAAAAGCTCGTTGCCGCAAGATGCCGATGCCAACTGCAGCTACCGAGTTTTTCATGGCCAGTCTCATATGAGTATCGTCGATGCAAGTGTTGAAGATGTCTTTGGATGGTTAACAGCATGATATTTCTACCCACACCTACAGATCCAAGAACTCCCCTAAGTAAGATTCTTCATGGAGCGCAATCCATAGGTAAAGATGTGGGGACAGTGACCAACAGACTGGCGCGGATGGCTGTAGCTAAAAGCAATGACAACATGAGGTTTCCAAAAGAAGAGAGCGAGGGGCTCTATCTCTTCATCCATGGCTTATGGGGCCACCCCACAGACTGGAATCTCTATAGAGATCGCACTGCCTCCCAATATACCTTTGCGGCTCCCCATGTCTACAATAAGGGAAATGCTCCGCTCGAAAGGGCTGCAGAGCCGATCTTAAGGATGGTAAAAGAGTACCTTCAAGAGCACCCCGGTAAGCCGGTATCGATTATCGGAACCTCGAATGGATCTAGAATCGCCACCTATATTGAAAATAATCTGACAGCCGAAGAGCTAAGGGGCACCTCCTTAAAAGTTGTCTCTATCGCCGGCGTTTTAGGGGGAACAAAAGTCGTCAATCGCTTAGGTCCCCTCTTGAGAATTGTTAGGCTAAATTCCAAGCTAATTGAAGAGCTCAAATGGCAAAGCAGTGTCGCCACCAATCTGATGGACGAGTGGCAAAAGAAGCAGAAGCTTTGGCAAGAGAGAAACGTTGATGTTCAGCATCTCTTTATTGCCACACGAGAAGATGCCCTTGTAAGACCGATTAAAAGCTCACTTCCCATGAATAGCAGTCATAAGATCTATCACGGCGAGGCGCATATGAGCGTTGTCGATGCGGCTTTGAACGATGTGTTTGACTGGCTAAACAAATGCTAAAGCAGATTTTGGCTCTTCTATTCTTGCAGAGCTCTCTATATTCAGCAGATCCTGTTTTATTGATCCCCAAAGAAGAGCGCAGCCGTTTTGAAAGAGCTGTTGACGGAACGAAGGCGTTCTTTCTTCGCGCGGTTGTCATGGCCAAAAAAATGGTAAGGCTGTCTAGGGGGGAGCTCTTCCCAGAGCCAATCGAAGAGGAGGGAAAGCTCTTCTATACCCTCCCATGGATGGAGAAGGAGAGTGAGGGGCTCTATCTCTTTGTTCATGGTATCTTTGGTCATCCGGTCTGCTGGGACCTCTACTGGGATAGAGTGGATCCCAAGAGTACGATCTTTGCTCCTATCGTGTATCAAAAGGGCAATGTTCCCTTAAAAGTCGCAGCTTCGCCAATACTAGGAGCCGTGCGAGACTATCTTCATCAACATCCAGGCAAACCGATCTATCTCTTTGGAACCTCTAACGGCTGCCGCATCACCACCTATATTGAGAACCATCTTACAGTAGAGGAGCTGGGAACATCTCCTTTGCGGGTTGTCTCGATCGCAGGTGTCTTTGGAGGTTCACGATTCCTTAAAACGCTGGAAAAATACTATATCGTCCAGGCGCTGGGCCTTCATCCAGAACTTAGAACTGAATTTAGCTGGAAAAATGAGGTGGCAAAAAACTTAATGAACGATTGGACTGAGAAGCAGCGCCTCTGGAAAGAGCATGGTAAAGATGTGCAGCACTTTTTTGTGGCGACCCGCGAAGATGAGCTGATTAGGCCGCTGCAGAGCTGCTTTCCCCACACTCCAGAAGCCAACTGCTTCTACAAGCTCTATCGAGCCGAGTCACACATGAGCGTCGTCGACAGAGCTGTCGATGACATCTTCCGCTGGTGTCAAAATGTCAATCAACATCATCCATAAGAGGTATGTCATTTACTTCACTCGGCAATAAGGCGCCATTTCGTTGATTACGCGCAAGCGTTCCCGTTATAATCTTAACTCCAGCGCCGAATCCAGCCATTGTAAATGCAACTTCTTGCTCCATCGCTTTTTCTTGATTTATGCTGTACAGCGCCTCATGTATAAGAACTAAGCAAAAGAGCCGATAGATAAATGAGCCACCGCTGTCAACGTTGCCTGCAAATCTAAGGCGCTCCTCTGAAAAAACGCCAGCTCGTTTACAGCATGTATACATTTTCGAAATGGCAACTGAGGCCAAGAGAGTTACACCTGCCATAAGCCAGAAATTTGGCCTTAAGACATCATCACTATCTTCATTACCTCTCTCATTTCGATAGGCGTAGTAGGCTGCTCCTGCAGCTACAGTGTAGAGAAAATCTACGGCGTGGTTGGTATAAGCTATCTTGTCAAATGTATTCATGGTTAACCCGTTAGTATGTTGATTAGAGGGTTATGCAGATGGCCATTGCTGGCGAGGACGTCGGTAGGTTCTAAAACGTTGAGGGGCGAGCCATCCATCCTTGTTATCTTACCATTCGCCTCCTCACAAAAAAGGAGCCCTGCGGCGACATCCCAAGAAGAGGGGCTCTCCATAAACCAGCCGTCGAGTCTTCCGGCGGCCACATAGGCGAGGCTGATGACGGCAGAGCCTAAATCTCGTATGCGGGCGCCCTTTGATAGGGTCTCATTTATCGGTTTGAGTCTTGGGATGGGATTTTGGGGTAGATCGTAAGGGAAGCCGGTGCTGAAGATTCCCATCTCGATTTTGTCGCACATTGAGACAGCCATCCTCTTACCGTTTAGGAAGGCTCCCTTGCCTCTGATCGCTGTAAAGAGCTCTCTTTGCTCGGGCAGGAAGCTGGCGGCGGCCACCACATCGCCGTTGAGGTAGCAGGCGATCGTTGTCGCATAGAGGGGAATGTTGTGGATGAAGTTGGTGGTGCCGTCAAGAGGGTCGATGACCCAGGTCACTTCAGCTGCTGTTTCCACGGTGTGACCACTCTCTTCCGCAATAAAGCTACTGTTGGGGTGCCTAGAGCGAATGAAGTTGATGATCAACTCCTCCGTCTCCTTGTCAAAATTAGTGACGAAGTCTGTCGCGCTAGTTTTTGTTTCGATCTCAAGCTTTTGACCAAAACCGTGGCGCAGGTGATCTCCAGCCAGTAGTACGGCTAGCTGTGTCGTGTTGCCGAAAGCTTCTAGATTAATTTGCATATTTTAGTTAGATACCATAAGAATGTTTACATGTATAGCTTTGAGCCTTTGACGTTAGCTCATCAATCCTTTGTTGAGAAATGCCTACAAACTCGCAAATTAGGTCTCGCAGAATACTCTTTTGCCAATCTGTTTCTCTTTAGAGATGTTCACAACCACGAGATCTCGACAGAAGGTGGCGGCTGGGTTCGCGGCGTGACCTATGATGGGACAAAATATCTGATCCCTTTAAGTCCCATCTCAACCGAGATGAGCTCCCTTCTCGATTCGGGAGCCATTTTCTATCCCATCCCAGACGAAGAGATCAAACCCTGGAGAGAGGGGAATTATTCGATTAGAGAAAACGTGGCAGATAGAGACTATCTTTACAAAATCGACACCTTTGCCCGCTATCCGGGAAGGAAGTTAGCCGGGCGCCGTAATTTGGTGAAGCAGTTTAGGGAAAAATATAGCTATCGCGTTGAAGAGTTTTCAAAAGAGAACTTAGAAGAGGTTAAAGAGCTTCTTCATGATTGGGGGCCAGCTGAGAAAAAAAATGATATCGAAGAGTGTAGCCAAGCACTTGAGCTTTTCGATAGACTTAAGCTCAGGGGCCAAGTGACGCTTGTAGATGAAAAGGTTGTCGGTTTCCTCTTGGGATCGCCTTTAAATCAAGAGACATTTCTCTATCAATTTAGCAAGGCGCTCCATCAATTTAAGGGGTTAACGCAGTTTATGTATCAACATCTTGCCTCTAGTTTGAAAGATTTGGGATTTACCTGGATTAATCTGGAGCAGGATCTAGGAGTCAAAGGGCTTCAGCAGGCTAAAAGAGCCTATCAACCGGATAAAATGGGCATTAAGTGGAGAGTTTCAAGATGAGTTTTAAAAAGAGTTGGGAGAGGTTCCTGTTCAAAACGGAGACGGTTACTTCCATTATCATAGCTATTATCGTCTTTTTTATCTTTGGAGGGGATACAAGCTTCTTAGAGCGAACCATTTACGCCCTTATCGTAGGGGGGAGCTGCTTTTTGATGGTCTTCGTTTTTAAATTCACTCTTGTTTGGTTTTATCAGGCGTTGAAGGGTAAAATAAAGCGTTAGATTAGAGAGAGTTATCAAAGTTTGTTGTGCAATTGAGCTTCGATGAGGTATACCTTAATAAAAAGGGGGGTGCTTCCATGATCAGAGGGTTGGCTATTGTCTACTTGCTCTTAGGAATACAGGCGATCTGGTTTCCCACAGTAGGATACGCACAGGTTCACAACCAGGCCTTTAGCCGAGCGGATGAGGCAAAGTTTTACGAAGAGCTCAGAGATGAGATCCAAGAGAATCATAAAAGCCTTGTGAAGATGAAGGCAAACGTTGAATCTAAGGGTAAAAGGGCAGCTAATAATGAGAGGCAAGAGTTTGAAGAGGCAAAACTTGCTTTAGAGGTTAAAATCATCCTCTTTCGCAATTTTTACGACACGCCCTCAATCTATCGCCCCGAAGTTCGAGAGAAGCTCTTAGAGCTTTTTAAAAAGCCTCAGGTCACTATGGATGATCTTAAATCACTACAGGAGTTAGTGGGGAATCCGTAAATAGGATATACAGATCATAATAGAGACTGTCAATAAGGAGACGGCCACAACAAACCAAGGGCCATAAGTTGCAATTAGGTGAATGAGCCTTTGGTGCTCGTCATCATTTAAACTCATAAGAGGAAAATATGTTAGGACTTACAATTCTCAACCTCATTTTAAGCACAATAGCGATCTTTGTCACCGGTTATATTTTGCCTGGTGTCAATATCCGCAGCATCTGGATTGCGCTAGCTGTTGCCGTCGTCCTCGGCATCCTAAATAGCTTTATCCGCCCCATCCTCCTTGTTCTCACCCTACCGATCAATATTCTCACCCTCGGCCTTCTCACTTTTGTGATCATGGGCTTTACCGTCTGGCTCACAAGCCTCGTCATCCCCGGCTTCGAAGTGGAAAACTTCCTCTGGTGTATGGTTTTTGCGGTAGTGCTCAGCCTAATCAATCTTTTGATTGGACTCATTTTTTAACCACAAAAAATAGCCACATCTGTAGGATAGACACCTTGTGTAAATAATAAGGTGTCTATATGAAAATTCTTATCCGATCGATTGGTTTAGCTATTATCGCTCTAAGCCTTACCACCCATACTCCGCTGAGTGCCGTAAATGGTGATTCTCAAGCTGGCCAGCGTATCTTTTTCTCTTCACCACCTCGTTCAGGGACACACTGGATGATGTATATCATGCAGTATTTTTCGAAGAGGCTGATCAGCAGTAAAAGAGCGGGAGAGGATGCTTCAGCCGATAAGTGTTGCATTGGTCGAGATCATTATTCTTTTGGCTGCGATCCAAGCAAGCCATTAATTCATGTTCGCCACGAAGTGAATCAATTCTTTCGAGATTCTTTTGCTTTTGAACCTCCAAAGAGAAACGTTGATCAGTTTGTTTTAATTGTGCGAAATCCTGTGGAGAGCGCGATAAGATCCTATATGCATGGTAGGGGGCTGTCGTATGAAGAGCTGTTGTGCAAGTTCCAAAAGCAGGGCTACAGAGTTTTGGTCAACAATCTGAATTTCTATGATCGTTGGCCCAGCGAAAGAAGGCTGCTGGTATATTATGAAGATTTGATGGAATTTCCTTTAGAAACGATAACAAGAATTGTCACATTCTTGGGGGAATCGACAGATTTAGTTGCTGATTTTATTGAACATTTAGATGGGCACAAAACCACTTGCCTTACTCAATACAAGCAGTCAATGACACAGGGCAAAGACCTAACTTACCACTCTAGGCAGCTAAGCGAACAGCAGTTGCAGCGCTTAGAAGAGATCATTAAAGAAAGCGATATAAAGGTTTGGAAGAAGTACCTTGGTAGATATGAGAGATAGAGGTTGTCCAAGCTCAAGTTTTGCTTTAATTTTTGTTGGAATTGTTCTTTTTTGTACTCTTCAGGTTTTCACTATCCATGCACTCGAGTGGGAGGCGATTCCTCTAAGTGAATCTGGGCATGAGTGGATGGAGAAAGCTGTTAATGAAGAGTTTGCTGTTTTTGAAAAGGAAGGAATAACTCGCAAACAGCTAGAACAAACTTGGGATGCTTGCCGAAGAAGTGGACGAGTATTTTTTCGCTATAAGATTATTGATTCAAAAGTGTATGGGCCTAAGCATCGATTTCGATCGATTTTAGAAGCTATTCTTCGTCATTATTCTCTTCCAGATGTTGATTTTATCTATCGTCGAGGTGATTCTATTGTATCTAAACTAGCTAGCGGGTATTTGGATTTCAACCATGCTCCGATCCTCGTTAGTGCAAAAAATATAGGAACTAATCGTCAGATTCTTTTCACAGACTGGTACTATAACATCGACCTTGTTGAGGGAAAGACAAAGGATTGGAACCACTGTATTTCAGAACTCCAGAATCATGGAGGCACGTGGACTTGGGAAAATAAGATTAATACGCTTGTCTGGAGAGGAGACGCCACAGACGGGAACTATAAAAAGAATAGATGGATAAAGCAATATCCTAGGGAAGCTATTGTTAGAACGTCCATAAGTTATCCAGGGTTGATAAATGCAGGGTTTGTTTTGAGGCCAACGAGACATCCTTCCCATTTTCCAGGCCTTCTTGCCGAGCGCATGTCTTTGATTGAGCAGACTCAATATAAATATCAGATTATTGTGGATGGAAAAACCTGCACCTACCCCGGCACGCAATGGCGACTCTATAGCGGCTGTTTGAGTTTTATGCAAAAATCCAATAATGAGATGTGGTTTTTCCGGGAGCTTGTGCCGTATGTACACTATGTTCCAGTAGAAAATGACATGTCCGATTTAGTTGAAAAGGTATTGTGGGCAAGAAACAATGATGAAATAGCTCATGAAATAGCGATGAATGCAATGGAGTTTTCTGAGACTCACCTAATGCCTCAACATATTTTACTTTACTGTTATCACGCTTTGCGAAAATATGCCAGTTTGCAAAAATTTAAGCCCACAATAGATTAAACTTTAGAAGGAAATTTTACTGATAGGGCAATAAAACTAAGGAGAGGAAATGAAACAGAAATGCCAGTTGTTTGGTCTCATTTTGATCCTTTCCTTTATTCCTAACCTCAAGGCGGATATCTCAGTCAGCGAACGAAGAATCTTTTTTGCTTCGCCACCTCGTTCAGGGACGCACTGGATGATGTATATCGTTCAGTAATTCGCGGTGCTTAAGTGATGCAGAGGTTAAAGCTCTTCGAAAGACGATTAAAGAGACCCATCCAACTCTTTGGGAGAAGTACCTCTATCGCTACGACGAGTGATTTTTTGGGATTTTTCGAAGCTCTTTGACATCTGAGCGGCGTTTTTTCTCTTCGAGCATCTTCTCTTTGGAGCGTCGGGAGCGGCGCTTTTTTTGACGGCGGATCTTCTCGATCTCCTGCTGCTTTTTGGACTTCTCTTTGTTGATCTGTTGATCGAGTTTTTCGCAGAGGTCTTTACGGGCATAGTAGCGGTTTAGTTCACGGCCACGCGCCTTTTGACACTTAACTTCAAGGCCAGTGGGGACATGCTTTAACTGAACGCAGGAAGAGCTTTTTTGGAGTTTCTGTCCGCCACGCCCCGAACCAAGGATAAAGCGCTCTTCGAGATCCTCCTCTTCGATCCCAAGCGCTTTCATCTTGGCCTGGAGCTCTTCATACTTTTCTTTACGAATCATGGCTGCTTTTTAAAGACAGGGCGGTCCTGCTCGCTGATGAATCCCGCGACGTCGATCGACTCCTCTTTGGTAAGGGTCGGTTCCTGATAGGGCATATTGTAGTAGATAAATGAGGAGAGCTTTTTGAGAACGCTCATTCCGGCGCCGTCGTTAAACGAGTCAGGCCCCCACAGAGGCGGGATAAAGAGATAGCCCTGTTTTTTGTAGACGCCCTGGCCATCGCCTTGATGGCAGGTGGCGCACTTTTCTTGATAGAGAATTGCCCCATTTCTCAAGTCAGGTTCATGGTCAATATGTAGGGGGATAAGTCCGCGCCAAGGGGTCTTTTTTAAATGCTCCACATCTTTAGAAATCCAGCTGAGGTAGGCGACGATAGCCTCCATTTCAGGACTATCCTTGGGAAGAGGTTTGCCATTGATGCTGCGCATGAAGCAGTTATTTATACGGTCGCCAAGATCGATTGTTTTACCCGCTCTTTGACTGTAGGTGGGATACCAGTTTGTTACACCCACTAAAGAGATGGAGCCATTTTTTCCTCCGAAGGTGTTGCCTGCGCGAAAGTGGCAGTTGATGCAGCTGAGATCATCGCCAGAATACTCGGGAGCGTACGCTTTGGTCTCGGTCATGATCCGATGACCAAACATCACCTTATCGCGAATCTCTTCGGGAGCAGCTTCGGGAGCGACGAGATTAAATCTGTAGGTCTCGTAAGGTGTTTTCAGCTCATAGTAGTCATTCGAATCGACCTGCGTGCGTAAACTTTGAGGGAAGGGACGATCAAAGCTGGCCACCTCAACATCAGAAGTACGAAGCACAAGCCACCAGGTAAAGAAAAAGGTGACTAAGAGAAGGATGAGGAATAAGCAGGCGATCTTAATGATCGGCAGGGGAGGTCTGGTCATTTAGCTGAAATATAGCTCAAAGGCTAATTTTGAGGTAAGTCAAAGGAGCTGCCTCTTGCCAAATTTCTCTTGCTCTATCATAGGCAGGATAAATCGGATGCTCAGGAGTGCCGATGTTGTTTTTGAGGCGGATGTTTCGCTCTTTCTCCTTAAGATCCTTAAGGGTGATTCCGCGACTTTTTTGTGGAGGAAGTGTGAAATGTGGGTGATTTAAAAAGAGGCGGATATCTTCGACGACATCATCATCCCATAGGTTTTCAAATTTAATAGCTAAGATTGTGGCCTCGCTCTGTGGACTGGGGATAACCTTAGTGTGAAGCCAGCAGCGAAGTTGATTAGTGATATTGAGAGCATCGTAAGTTAAGAGGCTGTTGTCTACAGTCTGCTGGCTTTTTCGTCCGCTCTTCAAAAACCAGAGAATGTCTGATCCCTCAACATGGAGAAAATGTTTATACATAAAGGGACTGTTCTTTAAAAGAATATGCTGCGTCGACTCGGCTGCGAGGTCTGGGTTGGAAAAGATAAAGAGAATTTTACCTCTCCAAGAGAAGGGGAGTAGATGAGTTTTTATGACGCTCTCTTTCGGATTAGCTGAATCGATAACAGCGTTAAAAAGAAGGGTGCTTCCCGACCGGCCTGGACTTGTGATGGCAATTGCTTTTGGGGCATTTTGATATTGAGCGAGATCACCTCTTCTTTCAGCAAAAAAATGATTTTTACTGGCGGCGGTTAAGATTAAAGGTGTTAGTAGAAAAATCAGTCTATACATCGATGGTTATCCTATAGATTGGATCGAATTTTTGCATTGGGATTGTGAACCGATCCCAAATCCGTTATAATCTACCGTAATTATGAAAAATTTTCTCTATTTTCCGCTTTTCTCTTTTCTCTCTCTATTTGCTGCCAATGGCTTTGAGCAGTATGAAACCCTCTTCAAAGATCATCCGAAGATGATGGGGCCTAGCGCAAGCGCCTCTGAGGGTGAAATAGAGATAGTCTTAGATGAGCCAAAAGTCGATGCCATTCGTCAGAAGAAGTATGATGAGTTAAGGGAGCAGGGCATCACGACCTACTACGCAGATAAATGGACGCGTGTCGGAGTCGTGGCGATGGATCAAGATTGGTGGATGATTCGAGAAGCGGTAGAGCTTCCCGGAGGAAGAGGCACACTTTTAGACCGGCTGATCCCCAACCTCGTAAAAAGCGCTGCTGTGCTTCCCGTGACCGAAAAGGGAGATGTTCTCCTTCTTTTGACTTTTGCTCATGCAACGCGTTCATGGGAACTAGAGATTCCACGCGCCGACTCAAAAGTGGCGGCGACAGCTGAAGAGGCAGCCAGAGCCCTTGTGAAGGATAGATTAGGGAAAGAGGTCAAATCGATCACGCTTCTCGGAGAGGTGAACCCCGATTCAAGCCTCTTGGCGAAAAGTATGCCTGTCTTTGTTGCGAAAGTTGACGCTGATTCTTTGCCAAAAGGAGTTGTCGCGGTTCCTATCGAGGAGTTAAAGAGGAGCCTTGTAAAGGGCTCTTTGAACGGCAACTCCCTACGTGACCCCTATCTCACCTATGCACTCTATCTACTTACGATAGCAGCGGAAGGCGGCTCTCCTCGCTCCGAGGAATCTCATAAAAGCTATCAAACTGCACCGTGAGAGGTTTTTCTCTCTTTAAGTTGAAACGCTCAGAAATGCGATCAGCAATGCGAATCGAATTGGCGATGATTGTCAGCCCCGGGTTGACGGCGCCGCTTGAAGGGAAGAAGCTTCCATCTACCAC
>JAJFMK010000150.1 GCA_021772215.1 Chlamydiota bacterium
AGCCACCCTTCTATTGGGGAGATCAAGACTTGGTAACATTTTTCTAACCCTTCTGAAAGATGCGAGCTTTCGTCCGGTACTTCCTCCTTAAGTTTCGTAGAGCTGTTTTGAAAGTTAAAGGAGAGACCGCGATCGGGAAGAAAACGGTCTATCAAGGATTGTCGAGGCGCGCCTCCCGCTGAAGATAGAGAAGCTTCTGTTTTAAAACCCTCTGGAAGTTCGATTTTTTTGCTCTGCATTCCATTCTCTTTGATGACCCAGATATGGATTTCGTTGTTGAGTGATCTGGAGAAATAGACAAAGGAAGTGTTTTCTCTTTTAGCAACTGCTTGTATCTTCTTAAATGTAATATTTTCCTTCGCTTCCCTATTTTTCTCAGACAGCTGCAGCTGACCGCAGTGGAGATCAAAAAGTGCTCTAGCTAACCCTCGCTCGTAAATTTCAAGTGCTTTTTTTACGTTTCCAGTGGTGTAGTAGTTGTATTGAAGCATGCGATAGGGTCTTGATTGTTCTTCAAAGATGGAAATTTTCCATGCGTCAAGATTCAAACTCATCTGTATTTCCGAGTAAATTTGCATCGACTTGATGGAGGCTTCTTCTGCTTTTTGGTGTTTTCTTAATTTGAAAAAGGAGATTCCAAGGTTATGGTTGGCCCCCGCTTCGATCTCTTTGTCTTCTATTTCTCCTGCAATTTGTAGGTGCTGTTTATAAAGCTGTGCTGCTTTATGGTAGTCTTCAAGATTTTGGTAGGCATTAGCGAGGTTTCCGTAGGCAACCCCTTCGCTTGATTTATTTTTTGTCTTTCTTGCAATTTCTAAGCTCGCTTCATGACATTCAATCGCTTTTTGGTAGTTTTCAAGTGAAAAATAGACTACTCCGAGGTTGCCGTAAGATAACCCCTCACTGGCCAAATCTTTTGTTTCTTTCGCGATCAGCAGATTCATTTCATGGTACTGGACTGCTTTTTGATAGTCATTTAGGGACTCGTAGGCGTTGCCGAGGTTTCCATAGATGTTTCCCTCTCTCTGTTTGTTTTGTTTCTTTTTCGTGATTTCAAGACACATTTCATGATACTCAATTGCCTTCCGATAGTTTCCAAGGAAATAGTAAGCGTTGCCGAGGTTTCCATATGCGCCTCCCTCACCTTCTTGATCTTCCATCTCCTTTGAGATTTGCAGATCCATTTCATGGTATTGTATTGCTTTTTGGTAGTCGCCAAGAGACTGAGAGGCATTTCCGAGGCCGCTGTAGGCAGCTCCTTCACTTTCTTGATCTTCTACTTCTTTTGCGATCTGCAGTTGTTTTTTGTGATATTGGATTGCTTTTTGATAGTCATCAAGGGATTGGTAGGCGTTTGCTAGACATCCATAAGCTCTTCCCTCATCTTCTTGATCTTCAACTTCTTTTGCAACTTGCAGGCGTTTTTCATGATACTGTATTGCTTTTGGATAATCACCGATAGAAAAATAGATGTCGCCGAGGTTTCCGTATGCGGTTCCTTCCTTAGCTCGATCCCGTATTTCGAGAAAGGTATTCAGACTCATTTCATGGTGCTGGATTCCTCTTTGATAGTCACCAAAGCCTTGGTAGGCATTGCCGAGACAGCTATAGCAAGCTCCAATAATTTTCTTGTCCTCTAATAATAGATAGATAAAGAGTGATCTAGCAAACCAAACAATAGAATCATAAAAGAGTGAGTTTTGATAGGTCTGGAACCCCTTAGAAATGAGCTTTTTTCCAAACTCGCCCAAATCCTTCTTAGTGCGGCAATTTTTATTTATCATCTCTAAAAAATCACTGCCCAGAAAATTTTGAGATGGTGCCTCTGTTTCTCTTAAATTGACAGAAGTATTTCCAATAGAGTGTCTGCCTGTAGCACCGGGAGGAGCTAGCCAAACTTCCCCTTCCCTTCCTTGAGTTTTGAGAACAGGCGTTAGCAGTGTAGTTTTTACGTAAGCTATGAGAGCAGGACCAGTAATTGATTTGTCTTCTCCTCCAAAGATGAATCTGGAGGATATTTCACTAATTTTGTTGTCGGTAAGGTCTTTAATCACACCCTTTGTAATTGTCTCTTGGGAAGCCCATAGCTCAAAAAAGACTGGATTATTTTCTCTTCGTGTGTGGTAGATTGATAGCAAGTATGGCTCTGACGTTAATTTATCAATTGAATTTGTCATAGATTTCCCCCTATTTTCCTATTAAAAAGAAGGCACCCCAAAGTTCAGGCTTATCTGGGTGGGCATTTCTCTGTTTAAGCATTGCTTGTCTTAGGGCTTCTGCTTTTTCCTTCTTTTTATCGAGCAGATTTGTATAGAAATCCGAGACGATTTCTTGAGTAATATAATCATTAATATCCCAATGAGTGGCAATGACAGATGTGACACCGGCCCCTAAGAAGGCACGAGAGAGGCCGATCACTCCTTCACGTCGCTCGGCTCCTTTGCCAGTTTGACACGCACTTAGAAACACCAAATTAGCCTTTAAATCGAGTTTTTGGATTTCGTCAGCGTAAAGCATTTCCTCATCTCCTTCACCGTTTGTAAGGCAAAGACCTCCTTCAAAGACCGAATCTCTACTGATTCGAGTCTCTGCTGATCCATGACAAGCAAAATGGAGAATTGAGGCGTTTGATGCCGCCTGTTTGACAGCTTCGACTGTCCCTTTTTCTCCAGTGAGGAGCGTTGGTTCAGGAATTCTCTTAGCCAAAGACTGTCCCTCCTCTTTGCTCCATGAAGCCTTTTCTCTTTGATGTCAGGATCAGCTACAATTAATGCCGATCCGTAATTAAGAGGCTTCAGTTCGTGGAGGAGGTCGAAGACTCTAACAGAAGGAGTCATCGAAATGGTGTATTTATCTATGAGGTATTCT
>JAJFMK010000016.1 GCA_021772215.1 Chlamydiota bacterium
TCAGGATTGATAACCATCCCATGGGCAATCACGCCAATCATACCAGCTCGTAGCATACCAGCAGGGATGAGTCGGAAAACATGGCGAATTCCATTGACTTGGACGGCGTGGGCGGCATTACAACCACTCTGAGCACGCACGACGATATCAGCATATTGGCTCAAGGCATCAACGATTTTGCCTTTCCCTTCATCCCCAAATTGCAAACCTACTACAGCTGTGACCTTGCCGTTTTGAACCTTTTCAAATGCAGAGTCATATACTTTTTGATTAATTGGTAAGGTATCAGCTATCCCCTGCTCAGCTGCCATGTTCCAATTCAGTATACCGGCAAGCAGTATACAGCTGCTAATTAATAAGTGTCGAAATGTAAAAATAAAGTTCATAATTAATATAAAACACCTCATTTTAACTTTGTGCAAAATTGGTATTATTTAAACAAATTTCATCGATAGAAAAGGGCACCAATCGGATTCCCATCATCAACAATTCTATCTTTTAAGAATAGGAAATTCAATGGGGCCCAAGCTCACTTTGTTCACTAGTTTTGTGGAACTTTTTATTTTAATGCTGCGTGGGAGCTGCTTCAGCCAATGTTTTTCTAAAAAATCTTGAATAATTCAGAGGTGTTAAGGAGCCACTGATCAATTCGTGCAGGCCGTTTTTTCGCCCTTTCGCTCCCATTTGATCAATTTCATAAACTCCCTACTGTCAACAGTATGCGAATTTATGAAATCAACCAACTGGAAACGAAATCATCAAAAAATCGGCTGTACCCTAATTATTCAGCGGCTCCTAAAAAGAGGATTGGTGGCAATTAGGGGTTATAGAAATTTGTAGTAAGACTTTTCTAGATAAAGAAAATGTTTACTATAGAAACGTGTCGAGTGACCCATACCCTAATTTAAAAGCGCGTTTCTATCGTAAATCAAAGTGGAATGAAAGTGGAGACGCCATACCTCACAATATGTTGGTCGAGATATTTAATGAAATTCATGATGATTTAGGAAAGAATAAAAAGTAAAAAAAGAGGATTCTCGGAGTAGGTTTTGTAAGTTTTTCGGCATCCTAGATCAAGTTGACTTTTTACGCTTCATTCATCCATCTTGAGGGAATGGAAAAAATTACGAGTGCTCAGTTAGGTCAGCGTCTAGAATCAGGTGAAGATTTTATTGTTTTAGATGTTCGAGACAAAGGGTCTTATGATAGAGCTCATATTGAGGGGATAGGGGGGCTTGAAGCTCTCAATATTCCTTATTCTGATGTGAATGAAAAGATCATTTCTGAGAAAATCCCAAAAGATAAAGAGGTGATGGTTGTCTGTTATAAAGGGATATCGGCAGCCTCCATTGCAAAGCGTCTTAACAAGTTAGGCCACAATGTCTCTCTTTTAGACGAAGGTATGGAGAGCTGGTTTGAATTTGTCGATCAAAAGACAGTTGTTGAAGAGTCTGATCTTACCATCTACCAATTTGTTCGCACCTCAAGAGGTTGTTTAAGTTACGTCGTTGTCTCTGATGGAGAGGCCATCGTCATTGATCCATTGAGAAATGTCGACCCATATGTTCGATCTATCAAAGATCTTAAGCTAAAATTTGTCATCGATACCCATGCGCACGCTGATCACATTAGCGGTGGTGCCAAGTTAGCAAAGCAATTTAACGTGCCCTATTATCTCCATCCGTACGATGGAATTCATCCGATGGATGTGCTGCCTGCCAATATGGATTATGAGCCATCCTGGGAGGATAAAATCTACTCTTTTGGCAGAGCCAATTTGCGCGCCATCCATATTCCGGGACACACACTTGGCAATATGGCTCTTCTTTTAAACGGCAAATACCTCTTTTCCGGCGATAGCATTTTCTTAAGTTCTGTATCAAGGCCAGATCTTGGTGGAAAGGCTGATACGTGGACAGCGTTGCATTACGCATCACTTCAGAAATTGCTGAAATTGCCCGAGGCAACACTAATACTGCCCGCTCACTTTAGCTCACTTGATGAACAAAATGATAACCGCCAATTTTGTCAAACATTGGATCACTTGAAAAAGAGCAATGAGGGCCTTGTCATGGCTCAAAAATCACTTAAAAAATTTAGTGAGTATATACTTTCTAACCTACGAAAAGCTCCACCGGAATACATCGATATTAAGAGGGTTAACATCGGCCTGATGCATGTCGATGAGACAAAGGCTCAAGAGTTAGAGTCCGGTAAAAATATATGCGCAATTAAATAAGCTTATCCAGATGGGTCTATAGAGTTTATTTCAGGGGGAGTGTCCGGATGAATTTAATGCACTGCTCCAAAGTTTCCTTCAGTAACACTTAAATTCACCTTATCTTAACTTTTGAAACGAGTTTTGGTATAATCTCTTTGCCTTTGATTTATGGGCTGGAGAGTTCCTTGAAATTGGGCGGTTGAATTTTTACCAAACCGGAGAAACATGTCAGCAGTTGGTCGCAATGAAGGTGGTTATCATTACCATTCATATGATGTTCATTCGAGAAGAGGAAGAGGGGTTCCTCATAGGCAATCAAGAGGTTATGGAAGCTCATCTCAAACCCGTAGGATAGTGCAGACCAGTCAGGGTAGAACTAGGCTTGAGTTAAATATTAATTATGATGCTTTTAGGAACGTTGATACCTATCAAGTAGATCGAGAAAAACAGCCAGACTATGGCCCATTTAGTATAGATGATTACCTTTCGCATTTTTATCGGACAGTAAAGAGAGGCTGTCGTCCTAAGGAGGCATTCTTCAAGCTCTTTTTAAGGAGTCTGACTGATAAGGGCTTCCTGCTTGAGGCTAAAAAAATATTAGATCTTATAGGGAAAAGTATAGATAAAAGGTCCGCGGTTGGCCTTCTAATTAAGGAGTTTGGGTTAAAGGGAGAAGTAGCTGAAGCAAAAGTTCTGTATGACTCACTATCAGCAGCAGAGCGTAACTCCACCCTTATTTCGACAATGATGAGCGTCTACGGTAACAGTTGCGATCTAGATAGTGTTGAGGAGTTTTATAGCTCTATTCCACAGCAGAGTAAAACAGCGCATACTGATCAAGCTTACGAGGCTGCTAAAAGAAAGTGTAGGGAGAAGAAAGGAAAAGGGGTAGATAGGGTCTTTGAAGCTAAACATGCTATTACTTCTGATGCTAGTCATCGTAATAATGTAAATGCTGAATTGGTTGAGATCCAAACAACTGCAGAATTCATCAAGATCCACGCAAGGGCGGGTATGATAGATGCTGCTGGTGCGCTCTACACCGATGCTACTAAACGTTTTGGAGATAGAGTAGAGCTTAAGGCGGCAATGATCTACAGCTATGGTGAAGCAAAGATGCTAAGGCAAGCGTTGCAGATCTTTAATACTATTCAGTTTTCTGAGATGACCGCTTCTGTTGCTGCAGCGATGATCAACGTATTTGGAAAGATGGGGAATATAGAAGAGGCGAAGATACATTTTCAAAATATAGGTTTTGAAGAGGATTCCTCTGTCGTAGATTCGATGGTTGTTGCCTATTGCGATGTAGACAAAGTTGACGAGGCTAGAGAGCTATTTGAAAAGTATCCTGATCAGGTAAGAAGTGAAGAGTCACATATGGCTCTAATAGAGTGTTATGGTAAAAAGGGATCTATCGATGAGGCGGCTGAGGTTTTTGATCGTATTAGAGCTGTTCCAAAGAGTTTCGAAAGATATCTGGATATGTTCTAAGCTTATTCTAAAAATGTTATGTGGATAAAGGCAAAGGCTCTGTATGAAATAATGCCAAAGCAGTACAAATGGATAGAGGGTATTATTGAGCGTTTAAAAAAATGTGAAAATATTGACGAATTTCAAACAATCATAGAAGAGCTAATTCAGCAGATTCAGAAAAAATCTGATCAATGTGATTTGGTAAGGCTACTTAATGGAGCAAATTTAAAGACTTTAAGGTGTCAGGTTAGCTATATGATTCTGTTTAGTGGTTTACTAACTTTTGAAATAACAATAAAATTATTAGAAAAGATTCTTTGGGCAAATCCTTCGGCTGAATCCATTGAATTTACCCTTGGTGGTCCCATCTCTACTATTAAAGTTGATCGCGATAATCAGATGCGTGATTTGCTACCAATTAAGCTGATACTTCAAGGTGCAATAATTAATTACCATGAGCAGTGGAAGAGTAGCGACTTTCCTAATGAGGAGGAGAAGCTGATCATTACGAGGAAAGAGGATACTGCCACAGCCAATCCACATAAGAAACTCAAGCGCACTGAGGAAGAGGAGTGGTCAATTGGTCTCTTTGATAGAACAGCAACATCTAGCTAAGGAGCTTATCTGTTGACATTGCTCTTGAGGCTGCTGTGGGGCGCGTACTTGCAAATGCCAGATACGGGTTTGGTGTGGAGCAGAGAACGGACTCTTGGACAACTGTTAATGACCATATCCCATATTCATAGGGAATGGTTGCGATCCTCCACATTGCGAAGATTAGATCTCATAAAAAAAGCCTATTAAAAAAACTGCTTTTGGAATTGTGTAGACGTTTGTGTATAAAAACATTTAGATGAAAGCAAACGAAAAGAAGAACGCCATGGCCAAAAATGGGCTTATACAAGATAGAGAAGAGCACTCTCACAAAATAATGATTTTCTAAAGCCAATCATTCTCAAGCACGAGATGATTCAGACAATTGGCGCCAGCATATACCAAAGAAGTAATCTTCCATGCGGGTATAGAGCCGGATGCTATAACAAGCAGTTTGTCACTAAAGTTTTAACCGTTGAATTAAGATTGCCTCGTGGTCGAGAAGGCAAATTCACTATCGAACTGTTTAAGAGATATCAGCACAAAACCATACGAGTGGTAACTTGAGTAATTATCGAAATCCACGAAAAGTGAAGAACGGGAAAACAGTATTTGGACAAGGGTCCATTGTTAAAAATAGGCATTAATCGGAGAATGAGATTAAATTTACAGAAAAAGGGTTGCCTTATCCCGAAAGGTATCCAGATGAGGACCATGAACGAACCACTTTTAGAAGATAAATAATTGGAGAAATTATGCAAAAACTAATGGAAACAGCGATACGGTCAGATTCGTGGGTCGCTTTTGCACACAATGCAACAGCGCTACAATCGAGTGATAGTTCATTGTTAACTATTTTTTTTGAGGCACTGCAAAGTTTATCTTGGGGGCAAAAGTTTGAGCAGGTGTCGCAAGCATCGCTTATTGGGCCTACTTCATCTCTAGCCAACATTGCAATGAGCACAGTTTGTGTTGCAGTAGCGAGTGCACTTGCAAGGCATTCAGCTCCTGCAGGGATTGTAGTTGGCGCAGGGTTGCTTGCTGGGGTGGATGCTAGACCAGTAACTGAACCGAATGCTAAGCGCTTAGGTGTAGGACCTGTTGTAGTTAACCCTATTGCAGATTACCAAATGGAGCCTGGAGAAACATTTAGTTTAACGATAAATCTTTGGGATGTCTTTAGTCATCCTAATTCAGATGAAAACTTGTGTATCCATGTCCAGCAAAGTGATGGTAGTCCACTTCCTGATTGGCTATCGTTAGAGATGGCAGCGCCGGTGTTGTTGGGATCTTTGGGTACTTCGAAAGCACTGGAAGTTGCAAAAGCGGGAGATTATGCCTATGTGGCAAATGACTTTGCAGGCTTAAAAATCATCGATGTTAGTGACCCAGCGTATCCTTACTTAATCGGATCTTTGGATGTTTTTGGAGCAGCTGGCGTCGCAGTAGTGGGAAATCATGTTTATGTGGCGGATTACACTGAAGGCTTAAAAATCATCGATGTTAGTGACCCTGCGAATCCTTGCTTAATGGGATCTTTGGATACTTATAGTGCATATGGAGTCACAGTTTCGGGGAATTATGCTTATGTAGCGGATCACAGCGAAGGCTTAAAAATCATCGATGTTAGTGACCCTGCGAATCCTAACTTAACGGGATCTTTGGATACTTATAGCGCATATGGAGTCGCTGTTTCGGGAGATTATGCCTATGTGGCGGATGGCCCTCAAGGCTTAAAAATCATCGATGTTAGTGACCCTGCGAGTCCCACTTTGATGGGGTCTTTGGATACTTCTGTAGCAGTTGGAGTCGACTTGGCAGGAAATTATGCCTACGTGGCGGATTACACTGAAGGCTTAAAAGTCATCGATGTGAGCAATCCCGCTAATCCCACTTTGACAGGATATTTGGATACTGATGAAGTGCAGGGGGTCGCCTTGGTAGGAAATTCTGCCTATGTGGCGGATGGCCCTCAAGGCTTAAAAATCATCGACGTGAGTGACCCTGCGAATCCTACTTTGATGGGGTCTTTGGATACTTATCTAGCAGCAGGAGTCACTGTGGTGGGAAATTATGCTTATGTCGCGGATGACACTGAAGGCTTAAAAGTCGTCGACGTTAGGACACGCGAGCTTTCTGGGGTACCCGGATTACCAGATGTAGGAACTTATTCGATCGATGTCATCGCTGAAGATTCAATGGGAAAAAGCATCACAGATACCTTTGTACTACGTATGGGGTCCATTTTAGTAGTTAACCCCATCCCTGATCAATCAGTACAAATCAACAATCCGTTTCTTCTCACTTTTGATGAAGAAACATTCAATGATCTCAATGGCAACTCTTTGACTTATTTATCTTTATTGGAAGGCGGAAGCCCACTCCCTACCTGGCTAGCCTTTGATCCTCCAAGCAGAACATTTTCCGGTACCCCACTCTCTGGTGATCAAAACCTGTATTTTGTTGAGGTAACTGCAACCAACCCACTCAGCGAAAGTAAGAGCGATGTTTTTGAACTCGATGTATTAAATAGAGCGCCGACAGTTCAGTTTCCTTTATTGAACCAAATTACTGAAGTAGGCTCAACTTTTGGCTACATTTTCAGTGAAAATGCTTTCATTGACGAAGACGGCGATAGCTTGAGTTATAACGCAACTTTATCAGGATCTGCACTGCCTATTTGGCTTAGTTTTAATGGGGCTGCCCGTACATTTTCAGGTACGCCTGTATCTGGAGATCAAGCGATTTATCGTATTGACGTTACCGCAAGCGATGATTTCGGTGGCTCAGTTCTATCCTCTTTTGATCTCACAGTTCCAAATCGCGCACCTACGTTGGAAAATCCTCTTTCTAATCAAATCGCTCCAAATGGTGCCTTGTTCTCTTTTGCAGTCCCTGCAAATACTTTTGTTGATCCAGATGAGGACCCACTGACCTATAACGCGACTTTACAGGACGACAATCCTCTCCCCATCTGGCTCAGCTTTGATGCACCCACACAAACTTTTTCTGGGACTCCATCAGTTCGTGGCAATCACTTTATCAAAACAAGCGCTCAAGATCCTTTTGGAGCTTCAGCCAATGCCCCCTTTGAAATTGTTGTTCCTAACACAGCTCCTATCGTGTCTAACCCTTTATCAAATCAAGTTTCTGAAATTGGTCAAGCCTTCAATTACGTTGTTCCAGCAAATACCTTCTTTGATTTAGATAACGACCCATTAACATACTCATCAAGACTCCAAGGAGGAAATCCTCTTCCTGCTTGGCTTAACTTTAATCCTGCAACGCGCACATTTTCCGGCACCACTACAGATAGAAACAGCTATTCGATTGAAGTGATTGCCACTGATGGAGCCGGTGGTGAAGGGATTGCTCCATTAGAGTTTCGTGTGGCAAATAATGCTCCTATTGTCAATCAATCCATTGAAAATCAAAGCGTCAATGTAGGCGTGCCCTATCTATTCACCTTCCATGAGATGACATTCACAGATGCAGACAATGATACTTTAAGCTATTCAGCAACGCCCTTGCCTTCATGGCTAAGCTTTAATGAGCAAACCTTTTCAGGAACACCAGTTGCAGGTGATCAAAATACGTATTCTATTAATGTAAATGCGGATGATAGTTTTGGTGGTGAAGCAAGTACAAGTTTTAATCTTACAGTGCCTAATAGAGCTCCTGTTGTTTCGATTCCCCTTTCTGATCATAAATTTACTGCAGATATGCTTTCCTTCTACTCTGTTCCAGAAGAAACATTTACTGACGCCGATGGGGACCTCCTTACATACACTTCTCAACTAACTGATAATCAACCGCTTCCTGTTTGGCTTACCTTTGATGGGCAAACTTTCTCAGGGACCATTCCTGCAAGCCAGTCAACTCCCCTTTCGATTGAAGTGAGATCAGAGGATCCCTTTGGAGCAAATGCGACGAGCTCATTCGAGCTCTCTGTTAACCTTGCTCCCGTTTTGGAAGGTTTCATTGAAAATCAAGAGGGTTCTGTTGGCAATCCATTTCTATTCACTTTCAATCCCAATATTTTTTCAGATCCCGATGGAGACGCGCTAGCTTTCAACTCAGAACTATCAGATGGCACCCCTCTCCCCTCATGGCTTTCGTTTTACCCTGAAACCTACACATATTTAGGTTCTCCTGGGATTAACGACAAAGGTATTATTTTTGTGAAGCTAATAGCTAACGATGGTTTTGGTGGAACAGCTGATGGAACTTTTGGAATTGCCATTTCTAACCTTGCGAGTAACAACCCTCCGCTGTTAACTCTAAAAATCCCTCAACAAATGGGGAAAACAGATGAGCTCTTTGACTATGTTTTTCCTGTTAATACGTTTACCGATCCTGATGGAGATTCTCTTAGCTACTCCTCAAACTTAGAGGGAGGATCTCCTTTGCCTAGCTGGCTCATTTTCACATCCGAGCTAAGGCGATTTAATGGGATTCCGCATAGTCCAGAAGCAATGCGCGTCACAGTTGTTGCTGAAGATAGCAAAGGGGGTATTGCCCTAGATACATTTTCGCTAACAATCGAAGATGCCACCAACTACCCTCCAACGGTACTCAATCCCATCGGAGGTCAAACAGCTAAAGTGGGGCAGAAATTTGAGTTCGTGATACCGCTTGATACTTTCGTAGATGTAAATGAAGATCCCCTCTCCTTTTCAGTTCAAAGGTTTGGAGGACAACAATTGCCAAAATGGCTCACATTTGATCCTGCCTCGCGCGCTTTTTCCGGAAAACCAGACATGTGGGATACAGATACATACGCTGATCGCATACACTCGATCGAACTGATAGCAAGTGATGGACATGCGAGCGTGACAACTGCATTTCCTCTATCTGTTGAAGGAGAATCCTTTTGGGAGTTGCTAATTAAAGCTGGCGCACCAATAGCAGCGGTTGCATCTTCTGGATATGCAGGCTACAGGAACCGAGCGACTCTTTGGAATATGTTTTTAAAGAGTAAATACCAAAAGCCTGCAGAACAAGCTATTGCAGGTAGTGCTTTTGAAAGGGAAATTGATTTAGATCCTGATCTGGTTGCTAAAGTGCAAGCATTTCGAAATGGCAAAGTGTTAAGAGGGGGTAAACCACTCCCTGATTGGTTAAGGTATGATGACAAAGAAAACAAGCTCACAGGTATCCCTCAAGATGATGATCGGAGCAAACTTGCTATCCGAGTTTTTGGTCACGACGAAAGGATAAGAGAAGAGTTTACGCTTCGAGTTAAGACAGCAACAGATGGCGATGACTCGGATGAAGAAGTAGAGCTTGGTTTTTTTCAAAAACTGTGTAGCAAGACTCCGAGAGCTACTCAGATGAAGACCATGAGCGAACCACTTTTAGAAGATAATTAATTGGAGAAATTATGCAGACACTTATACAAATTTTGAATACAGTTTAGTTCGATATCGCTCTATTCTCCTTTAAATTTTTCAAGGGTTCAAAAGAAGAGTTTTGTTATCAGATCTATAGCCCGCCAAGTTTTGTTTTCACTTGCTTATCACTGGATCGAATTTACAAAAATAGGTGTTACACTACCTTATTGTGACCTGTATCCTGAAACGTGGCTCCAAAGGAATTGCACATTTTTCGTCAAACAAATGTATAGACAGCAATGGAGATAATTTCATAAAATCTAATTTCCATTTTAACACCAAGGGTACCGATGAACAAATTCTCTCTTTTAACATTTTGCGCTCTTGTTATGCTGACAAGCTGCAATCAAAACAGAGCGCCTATGTACGACGACTGCATGATTGTTTGTAATGAAAAATTAACCCCTCAGTTGCTGAGCGCCGTTGATGCAGAAGACATTGGAACTGTTGTTTCTCTTATTGAAAACAACGCTGATGTAAACGCCAAAAATATTTATGGTGAACCACTTCTTATTCAAGAGATTAAGAAAAACAACATCGCTATGGTTAAAACGCTTGTAGAAAACCAAGCCGATGTAAATATAGCTGATTCTCAAGGAAACACACCTCTTATGCACGTCATTGCCAATGGAAATAAGAGTGTGCCGAAGAAATTAAGCAATGGACAAATTATCTATATAGCACCACAAGAGGTGAATTCATTTTTGTTAGATCTACTCGTAACATCTGGCGCTAATGTAGATGCTCAAAACAACTTTGGTGAGACAGCTCTTGCACAAGCTGCAAAGCTTGGAAATAATAAGTCGATACAGTTTCTCGTAGAAAATAGGGCCAATGTCGATATGAAAGATATTCGCGGAATGACTCCGCTCTTAAGCGCAGTCGCCAATGGACGTATAGAAACCGCAGAATTGTTACTTTGCAACGGCGCTAACATCAATGCTACAGATAAAGATGGGCAGACAGCTCTAATATTAGCTGCCCAGTCTGGCTACTTAGAGCTTGCAAAAACTCTCATCAACCACAGCGCATCTGTCGATTCTCGTGATCACATGGGCGCTACTGCATTAGAGATTGCAACGATTAAAGGTGATAATCAGATTGTCTCTTTGATAGAACAGCAATATCTAGCTCAATAGTCTTACATCAATGGGGTTAGCGAAGGCTGGCCCCATTGAATTTCCTACTCTTTTAGAGCCCAGTCTCAATCCACTTCTATTGATCCACCTCTATGCCAAAAAGGGTGTTTAAACGCCTTGTGATTTAGAAAAAGTTGACCTAATTTATAGGTTTTGTCAATACTTATATATCAATTCGCCGGCTTAGCGATTTTTTTTTAATTTTAACAAAGTATGAGGTTTTATATGTGTAATCTAAGTTCTGTTTCGGCCAATGTCTTTCAAGGAATTTCTCCTAATGACAGACGCTTTGGGGTTGATTCTACTATGTTTAGAAATGTTGGTGAGGGTCTTGCGGCAGCAGTTTTTGCTTTAGCTCTATCTACTTTATCAATCGGTTATGCTTATGGTCAATACTCTGCTGGAAAAGCTTTTACTGCTACTGCTGCCTATGCAGGAGCTGGTATTATGGTATCTATTTTGATTGGTGGAATTGTCTTCCTGCTTATCAAAGAGTAGAAACATTTATCAAGAAGAATGTCCATGATCGTTCCAGTAATGCACACTCTGCAAACGGCAACATCTCATGTGCATTCTTCTTTGTGTTCCCTAGTCCATCTATTCAGAGCTCATATAGGGAATCAGCACCATTTTCAAGCTATTAGAAAGTGGTCTGTAGGGGGAGTGGAAAATAGCGGCAATAGCTGCTATATCAATGTTGTTTTGCAGGAATTTGCCCATTTTCCTGAAGTTTATGATCAAATTTTATTCCAGGAATGCTGTGAGGGCCAAACAAAAGCTCTCCAGGACTCACTATCAAAGATCATAAAAAATATTCGATCCGGCTCTCCTACAGATGCTGGTCAAATCAGTCATTTCCGATCTCTTTTAAAGGAAAACGGCTGGCAAGAGCCTGCCTGTTCTAGGTTAAGGACTGTTTTAGCCAGGATTTTCCCGGGCCTTTTCCCTTCTCCAATGGGAAGTCCTTTTGAGTTATATAAACATATTTTAAAAATATTTGGTTTATCGTCATATCCCACTGTCTTGATTGACGACGATCCTGCCACACTTCCTGATGAGCTCTACTTGGTTGATAAACGGCTCAAAGAAACTTCCCTTCCAGAAAAGGGGAGAGGACAATCTCTTTGCCGTATTAGACTTCCTCTGAATCATCGGTACCAATTTTCTGATGTCGTTGAAACAGCAACGGATCGTTTTACGCTGCGTCAGGTTCATTATTCACCAAAGAAGGACCATATTGCCACGGCGCGAAAAGAGGGAAGTCATTGGCTACATATTAATGACAGCGACGTAGTTCCTTTGCCCCGCCCTTTAGAAGAC
>JAJFMK010000151.1 GCA_021772215.1 Chlamydiota bacterium
ATGATGGTTTGTTTAGAGGAACTTGTCTCAGCCTGCTCCATCAACAGTAAGGTTAGTATATATGTTAGGAAAGTTTACAACAAGAGGCGCCTTATATCCCTCCCCTGAACGGAAGGGTTTTACGGCGTCGGTGATAAAGTAGAGACGATACCCAATTGGTAAATAGGGTGTCAAGTTGAGGAGATGCTGATTAAGTTGGGTGCAGTCGATCTTTTGATGATTTTGTTTCAAGTTTTTAAATTTTGCAAGTTCGCATGCTGTTGATAGTAGGGGGCTTGCAAAATTTGAGAAATTGAAGTGAAAGGGTAAAAGAGTGACCCACCCAAGTTTTTTCAGTATCTCCTTATCACAAAAATGGGTAAAATGTACCCCATTATGAGCAGTTCAGGCAAAGACCTTGTCTCCAATCGCAAGGCGTATCACTCCTATGAAATTTTAGAGACCTTCGAGGCGGGGATCGCTCTGGTTGGAACCGAGGTGAAGTCATTGCGGGACAACCAGGGAAGCCTCTTGGAAGCGTATGTCTCCATTTTTGAAGGGGAGGCCTTTTTGATTAACGCCTCAATTCCCCCCTACCGCTTCGGAAATATTCATAACCACGAAGAGAAGCGCAAGCGCAAGCTGCTCCTCCACAAGAGCGAAATCGAGCAGCTGCAGGCGGCGATCGATAGGCAGGGGCTCACCGTGATTCCCATAAGCATTTATTTGAAAAAGGGGCTGATCAAAGTCAAAATTGCGATTGGTCGCGGTAAGAAGATGCATGATAAGCGCGCGCACATAAAAGAGCGCGATGTGAAGCGGGAGATGGATCGGGTGATGAAAGAGAAGAGATAATCGGTGGCCAAACTACAACTTCTATTCATGGGAAAAGAGGGGCGCGATTGGGAGGCTCAAGGAGCTCATGAGTATCTAAAGCGGCTAAAGGGGCGATTTGAACTCTCCCTTCACTATCTCAAAGGCGCTGGTGAGTTCCTTCGCTTAGCCCCCGATCTTTCGAAAGTTATTTTTTGTGACCCGATAGGCGAGGAGAGGGATAGCGTACAGTTCGCTAACCTGCTTCAGTCTCAACTGGAGAGGGGACAAAATCGTCTCACTATTGCCGTAGGGGCCGCGCAAGGATTTGGGATTGACATTCCCAAAGGGGCGGTCAAAATCTCTTTTTCTAAGATGACCTTCCCGCATCAGCTCTTTCGCATTATGCTATTAGAGCAGATTTACCGCGCCGATCAGATCTTACGAGGAACTCCCTATCACACTTCTTAGATTTTTAGCCGCTCTAAAGGAGACGAGGCTGCTGTAGGAAAGGGCCAGGCCGATTGCCACATAGACAGTAAAGATGATGTCGGGCGGCGTTCCTTGTGTGCGTAAGAGATAGCCCATGGCGGCCATGAGAGCGATGAGGAAGTAGAACGGTTTAGGGAAAATCTGATAGAGGGGCGCTCTATTTGGTAAGCGGGTAATCCGCTCCACATTTCGTCTCACTGTTTTAGAGAGAACAAAATGTCCCTTTAAGAGGCCTATCACACTTGCTAGGCAGAGCATGGCGATAACTGCTGTTCCTTCAGACGATAGTAACTGTTTGAAAAATGTCAGAAGAGGAAGGGACTGCTCAGAAGCCATTCCATCTTGAAGTGTTCGCGTCGCAATACGAATCAAAAAAAGACCGACAAAGAGGTTAACGCTGCCTGCAAGAAGCATAAGAGATTTTCGGTTCAAAAACATGTTATATTCCTTTTTGGTGAGATCATACTTGAGTTGTGCTTTAATCGACAATTGCTTTATCATTAAGGGATTAAAATTGGATATTTTACTCCACAGTAGGCTCTGAAGCACTTTTTTTGGGGATTGGTTATGACCCTCTCATGGATACGAACAGCCTTTACTCTCTTAGCCCTTTTGCTGGGAACGCTTTACGGAATCCATCTCTTTCAAAAAGATGGAGAGCTTCTTCCTCTCATCTTGATGCCGGTCGGCAGTGTCACGATGGCGCTGGTGGTGATCTATTTCTCGAGGTTTATACGCAAAAGTTCTCTTCGCGCTCTCAATATTGTCACTTTAGGTCTCCTTTTTGGTTATCTGTTGGCTGTCGCTGTTTCGCTGATGGTCAACGTTATCGATGATTTTGCGGTCCATATCCCCAAAGATTTAAAAGATCTCGTTCAGATTTCTATCTATCTATTTTGTGGTTATGTGGGGATGCTTCTCACCTGGTACGCCTCAGATGAGTGGGCTGTTAGTATTCCCTTTATTCGCTTAGTTCCTCAGCAAAACAAGACCAAAGATATCCTTTTAGACCTCTCTATCTTGATGGATGTTCGTCTTATCGATCTCGCCTCATCAGGACTGCTCGACTGCCACGTGATTTTGCCGCGCTTTGTTTTAGCTGAGCTACTGCGTCTCTCCGAAGAGGAAGAGGAGGGGATAAAAGAGCGGCAGGCAATTGAGCTGATCAAGAGTTTAGAAGCAATGCCCTCTTTGGAGCTGCGTCTTGTGGATCACGACTTTCCTGAGTTGAGGGATCTTCACTCTAAACTAGTTCATCTAGCTCGCCTCCTCGACGCCCAGATCCTAACCGCCGACCCCAGACGGCTTCATCAGGGGCTCCATGAAGGTGTCCGTTTTGTAAACATCCATAACCTCTCCAACGCTCTAAAGCCGATCATTCAGGGTGGAGAGCTTCTTCCCATTAAAATTCAGCGCTTGGGCAAGGAGGCGCGCCAAGGGGTGGGTTACCTCGAAGACGGTAGTATGGTGGTTGTCAATGGCGGCGCCGAGTTCTTAGGTCAAGATGTGAAGGTCTCTGTTCTCTCAGTCAAACACACTTCAGCTGGCCGCATGATCTTTTGCAATATGATTGATGAGCAGGCTCCCCCAGGAGAGGTTCCTCAAGAGAATACAGCGAGAAACTACTTTGCGGAGACCAAGTAGATGAGCTTCGGAATTGGTACAGATATCATCGAAATCGACCGAATTAAAAAGTCTATCGATAAATTTGCTGATCGCTTCTTAGATAAGGTGTTCACCCCAAAAGAGCAGCACTACTGCCTACTCTATAAAGAGTCAGAGAGGCAGTTTGCCGGACGCTTTGCTGCCAAAGAGGCGATCCTCAAAGCACTCGGTACCGGTCTTTCCGATTCGATCCGCTGGACTGACATCGAAATCCTTAACGATGAGAAGGGAAAGCCGATCGTCTATCTTCATAGGGAGGTAAAGAAGAGATGTGGCAACCCCAACCTCCAAGTCTCTATCTCTCACTGCAAGGAGTACGCTACGGCAACGGCTCTTGCTTTTTGACAATCGCAATCCAGCCCTCTTTCTTAAGGACTTCATACCCTAAATTTTTAATCCGTTGACACATGTTGCGATCAAGAGCTAGTTCATAGGGAGGAAGATGTTTAAACATCAGCTCTTTGCCATTCTCTATAGCCTTTACGATTTCTCTTTGAGTCCATTTGATCTCTCCTTTGCCGATCGAGGCGAGAGGCGAGGCGATAAACATAAGCCCTTCTGCTGTTTCAATACAGATAATCCCCTTTTTGGCCAGCTGTGCGGCGGCATAGTGAGAGTAGTAGTCTTGAGGTACATTAAAGGGTTGAAAAGGGGAGCGCTTTAGGGCGTTTTCGATAAGATCACAGACCTTCTGCCCATGTTTTTGCGTTACCTTCTCAGGAAGCTGTGAATAGGCAAAGTAATTTCCGGATTCATCTTTGATCAGATCATATCCTTTCGCAGCTAGGAGACTCTTTAGGGTAGGAAGCTGATTTTTGTCAGGAGGGGAGATCTGTTTTCCTTTAATGAGGCGTTGAGCCAGTTTTTCAGCCCTTCGGTAGAGCAAGGGGTGGTAGTCATGAAGAGAGGCTCGATTGTCATAAATAGTCAAGTCGTGCAGCTGTGGGTTTTCGTTTATAGCGTCTGTAACTTCAACACGGATCAATGGATTTTCTTCAAACGTCCTGTACATCTCATCAACGGATTCTTGGTCGACCTCACTTGGGCTAAAGGTTTCCCACTTCCTTCGTGATTTTTCGAGCTCACTAGCCTGTTCCTCCATCTGAGAGCGCCCATTTTCGACACTGATCTCAATCGTTAGTATCTCAGGGCTCTCGCAAATATTGATGGAGAAATAGATGCCATGAGGGTAGAGCTTATTGCTAAGTTGATCGAGAACGCAGCGTGGCATTGTTCTTGGAATAGCCACCTCTCTTGGTTCGAGGCCGAAAGTGACGATATTGAAGATCTTATTAAATAGTGCGTTGGCTTCGCCTTGAAGATGGAGAAGTGCACCCTCTTTGTTTGTCAGATTTTTAACTCTGATTTCAGAGCTGCCTAGAGGTTCTACGATAAGACCTCTTTCAATTAAAGGGTCAACAACTTCCCAATAATCAACAATTGTATAGGTTGCTGTTAGCTGGTGATCTGGGTTTGGGTACTGAAACAGATTGCTCCAAGCCTCTGATTCATCTAACGGAGCGTGGCCTTTTAATTTCATCTCCGTGATCAAAACTCCTGCGGAGTCATTCTCTATAATAAGAGCCGCTTTTCCTCGAGGGACATAGGCGATGATCCCTAGCTTGTTCAGCTCCTGAGCGATTGTTTGGTAGGACTGTTCATCATATCTTTCTCCACTTAAGTCGGTGAAGCTATAGGTTCCAGCTCTTCGTTCGCTGATAAGATAGGTGATACAATCTGAAATGGAGAAGTTCCCGGGAGATATTACAGGAGCATCTTCTTGAAATTTTTGAAGGTAGCGGTCTCTGATAACTGCAGGGTCGTCAAATTTGCCCTCCTCTTTTCTAAGGGCTCTATCATGTACTTCATTTCGGACGTCGGGGTGATATTCGAAGCGGGAATCAGTCGTTACCGGTTGTTCAAAATGCTCTTCTAAAAAGGTTAATTTGTGCGGCTTCTCTGGTTT
>JAJFMK010000152.1 GCA_021772215.1 Chlamydiota bacterium
GAGGGGGAAAATCAAGATTTTTTGGAGACTTGCGCAATCTATGGAAAGAGTGGTAAAATGTGGTTTGCTGCCCTTAAGGGTCGCTTTAGGATATGGCGCCATCGACGATACCACGTTTTAAGGGACCTTGAGACAGTCCGCACCCTGTGGGGGCTGGCTTGAGAGGACCCACCTTTACATATAAAGGTTGATATCAGCGCTACTTAAAGTTCCTTTAGGGCAGTTTTTTATTTCAAACTGTGTGGTCCAAAGCTACTAGGTAGTAGCTCATTAAGATCTGTTCGAGCAGTGATCTTACCTTCCGGATCAGCGATAATAATTTCTAAACTTGGGTTGAATTCATTTAAAAATTGACGGCAGGCACCACAGGGGAACCCCTTGCCATCTTTGGTGATGATCGCAATTCGATTAAATTTTAGATTTGTCATATTTGACAGAGCGTGACAGCAGGCTGACCTCTCAGCGCAGATCGTCAAGCCGTACGAAGCGTTTTCAACATTACAGCCTTGGATGACATAATGAAGCCCATCATGGGTCGCATAGATGGCAGAGCCAACTTTGTAATTAGAATAGGGGGCGTAAGCCCTCTGGCGAGCTTCGATTGCATATTCGACCAGTTTTTCATCTGTTGGGGGCTTATCTATTGTGATCATTGATAAATGTTACACTCCTTCTATGAGGTTGGTTGAGAAGCGGCTCCACCTCATCTAAAAGAAGAGGCTGATAGCCGTAAACGGTAGAGAGTTTCTCTTTAAACTGCGCCATAAATTGCTCTTTGGAAGTAAAATACTTCTTTAGAGGGGTCAAAAAACTCTCATGGGGACGATTTTGACGATAGGAGGGCATCTTGGGCGGCATCTTTAAACTCATCATCCGCGTCTGATTCCAGTCGAATAGAAAGGAGGTGTGGTGCAAAAAGCGCTTTTTACAAAAGTACTGTGCATTGCCACCAATTTTTCGATTTCCGAGTCGATAATCATTTTCATGATGTGAAAAGTTAAGCCCAGCGAAGAGCGGGTCATAGATTTTTGTTGTCCATCGGCTCACACTTGAGGGGTTGTGCGCAATCTGCAGCTCGTCGCTATTACCGATAAAGGTGACAAAAAGGGTATCCTCATCGACAACCACAGTCCCTCCCCCGCTAAAGCGGCGAAGCAGAGGAATTTCAGTTGGATTGACCACTAGGTGCGGTTTCTGGGAGATCCCTAGGACAATAGCGGGACTTTTTGTTCCGCTATTGATCAGACAGATATTTCGATCATCTAAACGAAGCAGCGCCTCTTCGAGCTGCAGCTGCCTCTCAATATCTAGCCCTCGAGTCTCTATGAGGCTGAACATTTTCCCCGCGCTTTGAGATAAACAAGCAGTAGCGAAACATCAGTCGGTGTGATGCCACAGATCCGCCCTGCCTGCCCCACCGTTACTGGGCAGTGGAAGGAGAGCTTATCTTGCGCCTCACGTCGCATGCTGGGAATCTTCGAATAGTCGAGATCTTTTGGCACAGCGACCTCTTCAACATTTTTGAGCCTCTCAATTTCTTGGCGCTGCCTTTCGATATAGCCGCTATACTTTAGCTCCATCTCGATCTGAAAGTTGATCTCTTCACCATGATCGACAATCTCCTCCATCTCCTGTGAGAGACTTAGGTAGCTATTTTCTGGCCGCGCGATAATCTGCGCTAGGCTGTGTCCTTTCCCATTAATCTGCGTAAATTTCTTCTGAAGGCGGGTTACCTCGGCTGTAATCAGCTGCTCTTTTTTCTTCAACTTCTGATAACGCTCTTCATCAATAAGGCCTAACTGGTACCCCTTTTCTCGAAGGCGCAAATCAGCGTTGTCTTGACGAAGCAGTAGGCGATGTTCAGCGCGGCTTGTGAACATACGGTAGGGCTCTTCGAGCTCTTTGGTGATGAGGTCGTCGATCATCACGCCGATATAGGCCTCTGAGCGCTTTAAAATAAAGGGCGACTTACCAGCCAGCCTTAACACAGCGTTGGCGCCGGCGATCAATCCCTGTCCCGCCGCCTCTTCATAACCGGTTGTTCCATTGATCTGGCCAGCGAGAAAGAGTCCCTCAATGCGGTGGCATTCGAGCGTGGGTCCCACCTGCCCACTAATGGCGTAGTCATATTCAATCGCATAGGCAGGGCGTACAATCTCAGCGTTGCGAAGCGCAGGGATGCTGCGCACATATTCGAGCTGCACATCCATCGGCAGCGAGGTGGAGATGCCGTTGCAGTAGATCTCTTGAGTAGTTAACCCTTCCGGTTCTAAGAAGATCTGGTGGCGCTCCTTATCAGCAAAACGAACTACCTTATCCTCGATGGAGGGGCAGTACCTAGGTCCCACTCCTTCGATCTGTCCTGAATAGAGGGCGGAGCGGTGGATATTTTTTTTGACAATTTTTAATGTCTCATCACCGGTGTAGGTAATATAGCAGCTCACCTGCGGCAATGGATCCTTTTCAGGTGGATCGAAGGAGAAGCGCACTCCCTCCTCTCCCGGCTGCTCTTCGCAAACACTAAAGTCGATCGAGCGTTTATGGACTCTAGGCGGCGTGCCGGTTTTGAGTCTTTTGAGGATAATGCCCTCTCTTTCGAGGGCGGCAGATAACCCCATTGAAGCGGGATCTCCTGATCTGCCGGCGTGGTAATTATTTTCTCCAATATGGATCAGTCCACGCATAAAGGTGCCAGAGGAGATGATGATGTTTTTGCCCATAAAGGCAACACCATCTTTGGTGATCACACCTTTAGCTACCCCATTTTCAACAATGAGGTCTTCGCAGGTGGCCTGTTTGATTTCGAGGTTTGGAGTCGCTTCGAGACGCTGTCTCATCTCCTCTGCATAGGCGAAGCGGTCGACCTGAGCTCGGGGAGCCCAGACGGCCGGTCCCTTCGTGCGGTTGAGGAGGCGATTTTGAATCGCAGTAACTTCCGTTACCTTGCCCATCAGGCCACCGAGAGCATCGATCTCTTTGACCATATGGCCCTTACCGATGCCACCAATAGCTGGGTTGCAGCTCATTTTAGCGATCTGGTCGACACTCATCGTGAGCAGAAGCACCCGTGCCCCCATCTTTGCGGGGGCATAGGCAGCTTCACAGCCGGCGTGTCCTCCGCCGACGACCACCACGT
>JAJFMK010000153.1 GCA_021772215.1 Chlamydiota bacterium
TTAACTGTTTTTAAAACTAGGGAACTCTTATTTGATGCAACTGAAGAAAGGTTAGATAAATAAAGCATTTCTAAAAATAGAATATTTACTATTTCAATACAGTTCAAGAATTTTAGATTGAGTTGATTATCTGTTGGACTAGTTAAAGGACTTCCTCGAAGGGGAACAGAGTAAGTAGTGTTAATTATTAACCCATCTTTGCAGAATGGTCGAAGAAGTTTATTAATAACTGGTCTTTTCCATTGCACTTTAGATTCAGATAAATGACTGTCCGTTGGGTATACCTCAATTGGAAAATTGTATTTATCAAAAAGATTATAGACATAACTATTCCATATGCGTTCGGTAGCTAGATAACCAAGTCTTAAGATTCCAGCCCCTACCCTAGTTGCCGGTGAAAGTTGAGATTCACATTTTTTCAAGTCAATCTTTTGGAGCACCTTTGCATTGCAAGAAGATCGCATATTTTTTGATTTCTCACCCATTTGAACCCGGAGTTGAGCTACCACTCTCGCTTGACATGTGAATGTCTCTTGTAACAAGTCGATGGGGAAATCTAGCAGCTTCTCAATCGATTCACACTCTTTAAGAGCAACTCTTAGAATATCATTAAACCTTTCTTTTTCGGACGCTGCTACATTGAGAGTAGATAATCTTAGAAGTTGATGAACGATAGAGAAGAAGAGGTATACGTTCACAATCTTACCCTTTGGATCAACCTGAGCATGATAGAGTGGGGCGGTATAGAGGAAGGGGTTCTGTACAACTGGATCAATGCTACCCGACTTTACTTTCTTAAGGGCATTGACACCGTTTTGGTTACTTTCTGAGCAGTGGCCTAAAGCTAATCGAAGATAGTCAAGGATAGCCGTTAAGTTTGGCTCCTTTTCAGAGTGCATTTCCACAATTTTCTTTTCTATTTCTTGCCTTATAATTTGGGTAGTGCTTGTAAATTCGATTAAGGGCTGGCCCCCTACATCTTCTAGTTTTTCATTCGCTACTCCAAGTAGAACAAGAACTTCATTTTTACTATTAACGATCTCTTCATGTAACTCTGAAAATTCACTCTTAAGATCTGATAGTACTCCATCTAATTTGGCTTCGATCGAATCGTATAGGAGATTGATCTTCTTATCGAGAAATTTCGTCTGTCGCTCAAGCAGCTTGCCCATTGCTTTAATCATTGGGGGAACATATTTATCTTTATCATCACTCAACTTCAACTTAATAGCTTGATAGGCCCAAAGTCCAACACCAAAAATTGCACTGCACGCTTGCAATGATTCTAATAGAGGGAGAAGGCCGTGATTAACGGTATTAGAAATATCAGTGAGTTTAACCGTTTTGATGAAACCACCTGTATTAAATTCTTTTTTTACTAATTGAAAATGAGTGTTGAAATCTTTAAGTGCGCTAAGGTTGTTACCGAGTTTGTCGAAATTGAAAATTGTTTTTATAAACATAGAACAAGCTTGTGTTCCAAGTAGATTATCTAATTCACGGGCAGTACCACCAATTGAACTATATATGCTACAGCGCATATTGTAGTTTATGTTGCGGTGTGCTTTATATTCCTCAAGTGATAGAGTAAATGCCTCTACAAGGCGCCGCTCTTTATCACCTGCTGATTTTCTTTCAATTTTATTATGGAGCTTTTCTCTAAGATCAGAGACTGGTTTGACGTAATTTGCCAGCTTGATCTCCTCATCTAGTAACTCAACATTATTTGCATTTTGTTTCGTTAAATCATCTATGTGGTTTAACTCAAATTCTAATGCGGCCTTCTTCGTTTTGCAACTTTCCAGAGTTCCTTTTAGCAATAACAACTCTTCTTCCTGTTTAGTTGTATCTTTATTGTTATTTTTTCTATTTTTTATCTCATTACTCTTTTTGATAATTTTTTGTTCTAACCCTGTAAATTCGCTAGTGTATGAAATGCCCCAGAATGCGCTCTGCTTTTCTCCTCCTTCGAGTTTGAAAGCTACCTTACCTAATTTCGTCTTCCTATTATCACTTTCTTCTTCTAGCTTTTTTTTATCTTCTTCTAACCACTCCCTCTCCTTTTTTAAGCTCTCAAGGTAGACGCTCGGTTTTATGGAGTCACGGTTTTTTAACAAGAAAGTGACTGCCAAACCCTTTTCTCGTTCGAGCATCGTTAATATTGAAAGTGTCTGTTGCGAATAGAATCCTATAGTTCTCGTTGTTTCATTAGCCGAATTAAGATGTGATTGGTAACAACCTAATAGTTGATCTCTCCTCTTTCCAGCTGCTAGAGAGACTATTTGAGCGCCCTGAGATGCCGTTCCAAATGCAAAAGCAACTGTTGAAGCTAATGGAGCGGCAGCGGGAAAAAGAAGCCCAATCGCCGTTGCATCGTCACGAACGAAGGATGCAAGTATAGCTAGTTTTCCATAGTAGCTATAGTAGTTATTCTGTTTATCAATAGCGGGGTCGTAAAATTCTTTGATCTTTTTGCAAGCATTACTAAACTCAATCGCTCTTTCCTCAAAATTATCCTTATATCTTCGATATTTAATAATACTATCTGTCACATCCTGAGATTTTTTAATATATTCATCGGTAAATTTACCAATGAATTTCACCCGATCTTCAATGGTTTTACCAGTGATAACGCCTTTTAAGTTCTGTACAACTGCCTCATAGTTGGGTTGAATATAATTACTGAGATTCAAGTTCAAGTTAAGGATCCCATTAAGCTGCTTAAACGAGTCTGTAAGACGCTTTTTCTCCATCTCTTTTTGTTGGGTTTGGGAATCTATCTCTAAATAGCTTGAAACAGCAGAGGCTATTCCATGAACCAGCACTTTTGCAGCATTTTGATAATCAGCTTCTTTTTTCGTAGAGAGGTCCTTATGGGGCTGACCGTAAGTCTTTTTTTGGAGATTAATGTCTTTTTCAACGGCATCACAGATTTTGTCACGAGCTTCAGCAGTTAGATCAGAAATTAATATGTTTTTCACCTGATCTACAGGTATTCCATCTGGAAAGAGTCGTTCTAAATCTTTATTAGAAATTGTTTCAGAGCGACCTGCTGCTCTTTTTTCTTTTTGAAGGTTTTCAACGGAAAATTTTAAAACAGCGTGTTTTTCCTCTTCTGTTTGAGCCATTTTTAAAAGACGTGAACATTGTTGCGTAGATAGCTGTTCTGGAAAGCAGCTTCTTAGATCCTCTATGGTGATAGGTTTGGCAGTTTCAGGACTCTTTTGTATCGAATCTTTAAGGATTTTATAGCCCTCTGTTAGAACATGCTTCTCAGCTTCACGAGTTATATTTAGAGCGAGAACAGTGGGAATATCATTGATCCCCATTCCATCAGGATAGTAATTATTGAGTTCATTAAATGATATTTTCTCTAATTTTTTATCGATATTATAGTTACAAATTCCATCGAACATTAATCCCACAGTATGTGAAAGACGTCCAGACATAGGGATAAAGCCCAGGATGTTCTTACCTGCTGTTCTTGTTTTTTCCACGTCTTCGTTCCATGAACTCTGATTGATGGATTGAACATTTCTCATCTGTAGCGCAACAGCTCTATCCTTCTCACTTAATGTGCTTGGTTCACACACTTTTAATGAAATCAAGAGGAGTGTCTGGTGGTTTTCGCTCTTTAGATCTAGCTCTTGAATGTCCTGACTTAATAAATAACTTTTAGTGAGGTTATAAGCTTCAAAATGCTTCTCTAAGTTAGCTGGCGGGTTTTGAAAGACTGGAATTGCTAGATCATCATCGTTGCAGGTAAAAGGGTAATTTGCCCAGTTTGCTGCTTGCTGGAAGAGTTCCTGATCTTCTTGTGTGAATTTAAGGGTGTCTGCAGGAATAGTTGAGGGATTTTTAACTCTCTCTTGCGTAAGGTCGTTAATATTTAGTGCAATCATCAGCATCTTTTGATGCTGTTCATTATTTAAACTTAACATCCCATCTTCAAACATACCTGCTGTTATCTGATAGGCCCTGATATAATTTAACGATCGATCAAAATTAGGAAGAGAATGCAAGGCGACAAACCTCTCTACCCTCTGAAAAGTATCTAGATCAAAATTCGATAGCCCTGAAGCCATGTTTTCCTCCAATTAAGCCTGACACATCGTAGAACTATATTGAAAATTTGGTCAAGGAGAGAAATGAAAATTTAAATACTTCAGAGTGGGAAGGCTCCTGCAGAATAAAGCTATGAGATCAAATATCGCGGATGCCAAGAAGATTGGGCCATGACTAAAGGAACTTCTTCTAACATATTGGCTGTAAATGTGATACGAATTTATATGTCTTATAGCTCAAAAAGCATCAGAAATATGGGTTATAGAGGAGGTTTTATCAATTATAGTTTGGAATTGGGAGCTACAAGATTAGCCCTATGAGGGGAGCCACTCCTCCTCTACACGGCTCACAATGCTTTTCACCAAGTGGACGATCCATCACGCAACTCTTAAAATTCTCGCAAGAAGATAAAACTTATTATAAAACGGTTTCTCATACTACATTTACGGTTTAAAGATATGCAATGAGAGCTCTTTAATTGGCTTGAAATGTTTTCTGTTTGCAGATGTAAGAGGAAGCGAATTTTCAATTGCTGTTGCTGCAATCAATGCATCACCTGCTCTCACTCCACATGAAATTCCATATTCCTCAACATAGATCAGAGCGCGGTGACCTATATTTTCTGTTAAGGGAAGAACAATAAAATCGAACTCTGATAGGAAATTTTTTATATTTTTATGATCCTGTTTCGTTCTTGCGCACTGCAAAAGCTCCATATAAGTCTGAATCGAAATTTCCCGACTCACCTCTTTTTCTATTACCTTTGCAGCCTTGCTGCTGCCTCGTTGGGCCCAGATAAGAACATCCGTGTCAAAGATCACGATATCTACCACTTCTTAAGCTGTCCATTGTATCCGAAACAGCCTCTTTTTCTTCCGTATACATTCCAAAGAAAGGATGATCTTCAACACGATTTTCTGTCTTTCGTTTGCAAGGAAATATCCGCCCTTTTAACTTTCCATGATAAAGAATATTTACCACTTCATTTCGATCCAAAGCTTGTAGGATCTCTTTAGTGCGGTATCTAAGATCTAATATTGATGCGTCCATTACTCACCTCCAACTAACCCTAGTATACAAAAAAAAGACATTTTAATTATACATTTTTGCACTTCCAACTAACGGTAAACAAGTTAGAAAGACATTAAATGACCTACTCCTTCGTGCTGGTCACATCCCAGTTGATGCAGCTTGGGGCAACCCAGGAGGGAAGAGAGGTGCGAAAAGCTGCTTCGAAGTCACTGCCGAGGGACTGCTGTAGACTTTTGTCGCAGGCGAGAGCTGTTCTAAGCTCGTTGCGCTTGGCGATCACCTCATCGGCAAGGGCCTCACTTTGAAAGATGGCGACCAAGATCTCCTTGGAAGTTAAATAGAGACGTATGGGCTTTTCGAAATCTTTTACAGTAACGAGATCGATAAATGAGCGGCTCTTTTTGTCGTCGAGATCCTCTTTACCGACCTCTTTGGGAGGCTTTTGAAAGAGATGGTACCAAAATTGGCGCTGCGCCGGATCGTCAAAGGGTAGAGCGAGGAGATCAGAGTTCTCTTTTGGCAGATCTCGCCCCTTAAGTGAGTTGATAATCTGATCGATGATAAGAGGATTTTCGGCTACAGCCTCCTTGTAGAAGAGCTTGTCACCAAAGAGCTGATCGAGAAGGTTTTTGAAGAGTTGCCTTGTGAAAGTGGCATTAGCGAGATCTGGCTGATCCTTCATCAAGGTGCTTAAAGAGCACTTTCTTGTCGCTTGAACATTCGGCCCCCTATCACCACCGCCTTTGTGCTCCAACACATGTGTATCTTCGTAGCGCTCTCTTTCAACTCTGTTAGCCTCTTCCCAACGTTTAGACTGATATTCGACAGCATACTGCTTATCAACACTTTGATGAACCAGGTAGTTCTGGAGGCGGCTATAGGTAATGATGGTGACTAGTGAGATCATTACAAAGACGAGAGGTAAGACATTCATCCAGCCACCTCGGAATCTGTATAATTAAGAGGATAGTCATGCTTATTAACAAAGAAGTAAAACTCCCTACCATTTCCATGGTGAGAGAAATTGACCCTGATCATAGGAGGGATCCTGTGCCAGGCAAGGTTCCAGTACTCTATCCAGCCGATGCGAGGCGGCTCACTCCCCTCATTGTCTCGAATTCCTTCACTCTCAACAACTTTCTTTAAATCATGTGGAACATAGAATGAAAATTTGAGATCCTCCACTCCTTCAGCTAAAACCTCAAGGCGCATCTCCTTCTTATAATCCTCCTCACTCTTTGGCTTTGGCCAGCTAGCCAGGATAAGTCTCCCCTCATGATCAACAAAGAGCCTTCCTAAGTTCTTATTACAGAAATGCTCATCCGTATCATCACCATTCTCAAAGGCAAAGAGAAGAGATTCATAAGGGCCAGCGGGGATTCTCTCTGTATAGAGAACGTTTCCATCCTTCTCTTTTGACCAGCAAATCTTTGAAAATAAAGTATTTAGGCGCAGTTCTAGATAACGCACCCCGAAAACCTCTTCGCGTTTTTTTTCTATCATCGCCCCTTCGGTCATTAACGACCCATAAGAGGAAAAGAGCACTCCGAGAAGGAGAGTTAAAAGGGATAGGGAGATCACCACCTCGATGAGGGTGAGCGCGCGCTTTCTCATCATCATAGCCAATAATTATAACAAATTTCTGATTCTATTGCTATCTGTCTGATCTCATGGTAAATGTATAAGTAAAGGAGACACTGAACAACTCTGGTGGGCCGCCTTTCCGCCCTTTCACTCCAATTTTTCCAATTTCACAAGTCCCCTACTGTCAACAGTATGCGAACTTGAAAAATTCAAAAACTTGGAGCAAAATC
>JAJFMK010000154.1 GCA_021772215.1 Chlamydiota bacterium
ACTTGTCTCAGCCTGCTCCATCAACAGTAAGGTTAGTATATATGTTAGGAAAGTTTACAACAAGAGGCGCCTTATATCCCTCCCCTGAACGGAAGGGTTTTACGGCGTCGGTGATAAAATGGATATAGCAAAGAAATCCAAGAAGAGGTCAGGCTCGAGGTCAGTGGGCGGTGCGGTAAAATGTTGATACGAAATGTAAAATGAGGAATAGATGGTACAGCTACAAATAGGGACCCTTCCCCAAACAAATTGGAAAGGAAACATATTCCAGCAACTTTCACGAGGGTCTGCCCTTATCACTGCTTTAGTGGGATCGACACTCTGCGGACTAGCAAGGGCTACAGAAACGGCTAACTTAAACGATCGAAACGTGAGGCGAGTGGGGACAGCACCACAGGTCTTAGCAAATGTTCCCACTCAATCTGCATTTCCAAACACCCCTTTTTCTTTGACAATCTTACCAGCAGACTATTTTGCAGATTCTGATTCTGGAGGGTTTAGACTTGACGCTGTTGAGAAAGTTACACAGACATTACCTAGTTGGCTAAATTCTGGCATTGGAGAAATATATTTTTTTGAATCACATAATATACCAGGTAATATTAACGATGTGGATGTTATAGGCAATTTCGCCTATGTAGCAGATAGCATTTCTGGCTTAGCTATCATCGATGTAAGCAACCCTTACGCCCCCACATTAGCAGGATCATATAACACGCCAGGTGGTTGCCGGGGATTAGATGTCATCGGCAATTTCGTCTATGTCGCTGATGGATCTTATGGTCTCCAAATCATCGACATAAGTAACCCAAGCGCCCCCACATTAGCAGGATCATATAATACGCCAAGTCATGCCAGAAAAGTGGATGTTATAAGCAATCTCGCCTATGTCGCTGATGATACTTCTGGTTTGCAAATCATCGATGTGAGTGATCCTAATGCTCCTACCCTAGCCGGTTCATTTGATACACCAGGTAATGCATATGGCGTGCGTGTCATCAATAATTTTGCCTATGTTGCTGATTACACTCCCGGCTTAGCTATAATCGATGTGAGTAACTCATCTGCCCCCCTCTTAGCAGGTTCATATATTACGCCAGGTAATGCTAACAATGTGGATGTCGTAGGTAATTTTGCTTATGTAGCTGATGGATCTAATGGTCTCCAAATCATCGATGTAAGCAACCCTTACGCCCCCACATTAGCAGGATCATATAACACGCCAGGAAGTGCCCAAGGAGTGACTGTTGTAGGCGATTTCGCTTATGTAGCTGATAAAACTTTCGGCTTAGCTATCATCGATGTAAGCAACCCTTACGCCCCCATATTAGCAGGATCATATGATACACCAGGGAGTGCCCAAGGAGTGACTGTTGTAGGCAATTTTGTCTATGTTGGAGATGACACTTCCGGGCTGCAAATCTTTGGACAGAGTCTCCTTTTATCAGGAGTACCTAGATCAGGAGGCGTTGGCAATTACGAATTTGAGCTCATCGCAGAAGACCCCGACCTAAACCGAGCCTCTTCAACCTTCATTCTCCGCATAGAGGGAGCTCCTGTTGCAGCCGGCAGCATCTCAAACAAGTTGATAGATGTAGGGGCCCCCTTTAGCCACTTCATTGATCAATCCGTTTTTCCAGATCCTAACAGTGACGTTGTCTATTACAATGCAAAAAAAACAGACCAGAGTGATCTCCCTACCTGGCTCAGCTTTTCCCCTATTGGAATTTTCTCCGGCACGCCTCAATCTACTGATACCGGCACATACAATATCCAAGTCGAAGCTTTTGATGGGATTGTCTTGGATCGTGCTAATTCGACCTTCTCGTTGACTGTCGATCACTTTCCACAGGTTACTTCTCCTCTTTTAAGCCATGCAGCAAATATTAATAGCCCCTACTCGTTTACTGTGCCTACGCAAACCTTTACTGATCAGGATGTAGGCGATACCTTAACCTACAGCGCAACACTTAACGATGGCAACCCCCTACCTTCTTGGCTTAGCTTTAATCCCTCAACCAGAGTTTTTTCAGGGACACCAACTGTAAGTGATGCAGGATCGCATTCGGTAAAGGTGAGCGCAACAGACAACGCAGGTGCAAAAGCATCCAGCTCTTTTAATTTAGTAGCTCAACACTTTCCTGATCTGATCAACCCTCTAGTAGACCAGCTCGCCGACATAGGCTTGCCCTACACTTATACTTTTCCAGGGGGTACATTTATTGACCTCGATGGGGAAAGCCTCAGCTACCGCGCTACAATGAGCGATGGAAGCGCGCTGCCCAATTGGCTCGGATTTTATGGAGCTACGCAACAGTTTTTAGGTACACCGCTTGCCTCTAATAACGGACAGATATCAGTTAAAGTCATTGCAGAAGACCCTAGAGGTGGCACTGCTGAAAGCCAATTCAACTTAACTGTAGAGCACTTTCCAAAAGTAGCAACTGCTCTTTCCAATCAAGTTGTAGACCTAAACAAACCCTACTCCTTCACGGTGCCAGCTCAGACCTTTACTGATCAGGATGTGGGCGATACTTTAACCTATAGCGCAACACTTACAGATGGTAGTCCCCTACCTTCTTGGCTTAGCTTTAATCCCTCAACCAGAGTTTTTTCAGGGACACCAACTGTAAGTGATGCAGGATCACTTTCTATAAAGGTGAGCGCAATAGACAACGCAGGCGCGCAAGCGTCCAGCTCTTTTAACTTGGTGGCAGAAAATTTCCCAAGCTTACAAAATCCCATTCCTAATCAGCTTGTAGCTCTAGGACTCCCCTACCTTTACGCATTTCCAGGCAACACTTTTATCGATATAGAAGGAGATCTTCTCACTTATCGAGCTACTAAGGCTGACGGCAGTTTACTCCCTCCTTGGCTTAGCTTTGTAGGCCCTAAGCTCGAATTCCAGGGAACTCCACAGCCATCTGATAAGGGAATTGTAGATTTAAAAGTCATGGCAGAAGATCCCAAAGGAGGAACTGCGACAAGCGCCTTTGAACTTAATGTCGTCGAAGCCCTTTCGCAAGAATTTGCAACCATCGGAGGCTCCTTTGTTTATGGGATCCCAAATGATATGATCAGCTCTCCCTTAGGACCTGTCACTCATACGGTGACCCTTGTTGATGGATCTCCCCTTCCTGCCTGGATTACTTATAATCCAATAACTAATGTCTTAACTGGCATTCCTCCAAGCAGCTCTGAAGGCGTCTATAACATTTTGGTAACGGCGGATGATGGTGTGCAGGAACCTGCCTTAGGAACACTCTCCTTAACTGTTGGACCCAACGCTCCACCCAAAGTTGCTAACCCACTATCGAATGAAGTGGCACAAGTGGGACAAACCTTTAGGCTTGTTGTCCCGGACAACACCTTTGCTGACCCAAATGAAGACACACTCTCTTTAAGTGCTACAAAGGCTAATGGCAGAGCGCTCCCGTCATGGCTTACCTTCAGTGACAGAACATTGACAGGAAAGCCAGGCCCCTCAGACACTGGCCACTTTAGTGACAAAACGCTCCCCTTACAGGTCTGCGCCACAGATGGCGATCAAGAGGCGTGCAGCGCTTTTGACCTGAGTGTACAGGGAACATCGAATGCTGAGAGGGCTGTATCCATTTTTGGGCCCGTAGTAGCCTTTGGAGGCCTTGCCTACGGCTGGTTTAACAAGAGAGGCCTCCTTCTTAACCCCTGGAACCGCAAAAACTACGACAAAGGAACCAGAACTGTCACGATTGGAGTTCCTTTTAATTACCAAATGAAGACACCAAAAAGCAAAATTAAGTTAGTCCAGGCCTACGAAGGAAAAAAAATGTTTGCCGGGCTTCCTGCTCCAAAGTCTCTGGATAAGCGGGGCTACCTCGAGTGGCTTAAATTTGATAAACCAATGGCTGCTGGTAGCCTACTCCCTAGATGGCTAGAGTATGACCATGGCGAGAATCAATTAGTTAGCAGCTTAGGACCTAACCAAAAAGATGCAGGCTGCTACACCATTCGCGTCTATGGAAGTGGCGAAGTCATTTTAGAAGAAGTTAGACTAAAGGTTGGTGATCAATCAGAAGATGGGGTCGAGCTAACGACCAGGAGAAAAACAGGAAATGACCCCTCATCTGGTATGGTTCCCCTACTAGAGGATGAGGATAATGCGTAAATTTGGAAAATGTAAAACTAATATCTTGAGAAAAAGACGATGACATTAGAAACATGGATAGCCAATACAGGCCAGTGGTTCTCGGGCCAAAAAGATGATACTTTAGGTGGTAAGCTCGCTTGTAGTAACTACAGAGGCCACACCTTCAAACAACTCGGTAGAGGATCAACTCTGCTTAGCGCTGTTGCTGGATCGATGTTTATAGGATTTGCAAAAGCTGTAGAGACCACGACTGATTTGGCAGATCGCATAGGACGAAGAGCAGGAGAAGCTCCTGAAGTCGTCTCAGCTGTTCCTCAGCAATCGGCATTTCCCGGAATCACCTTCTCTTTGTCACTTCCCCCTACTAACTATTTCCGAGATACTGACTCTGGTGGCTTTAAGCTCAAAGTAGTTGAAAAAGGAGAACAGACACTACCTAGCTGGTTAAGTATAGGGCTAGGAGGTATCCAACTTGTGGAAGAATGTGTTATTCCTAAGTTGGATCCTGTTGTAAGCGTCGTGGGACACCTTGCATACTTCGCTGGCTTCAGCTACGGAAAGGGTAATAGCCTAGAAATTATCAACGTCAGCAACCCCTCAACTCCTACCTTAGTAGGATTCTATGACACTCCTGATGCCGCAAATGATGTCCATGTTGTAGGAAATTTTGCTTACCTTACTTTTCAGAATATGGGCCTGGAAATCATCGATGTGAGCAATCCCGGCTCTCCCCTCTTGATAGGATCGTATAACAACATTACATCGAAACAAACTGAAGCAGTTTATGTTGCAGAAAATTTCGCTTATTTGGCTACTTACGATTCAGGCTTGCAAATCATCGATGTTAGCGTTTCCTCAATTCCTCATTTAGCCGGCTCATACAGTATTCTAGAAAAGGCCTATGATGTCGTTTTTCAGGATAATTTTGTCTATGTAGCAGACTATGAATTTGGCCTTCAGATCATAGATGTTAGCAACCCCACCAAGCCGACCTTTGTAGGTGCTTATAACGTCTCTCGCTCTGCAAAAATGGTCCAAGTCCAAGAAAATTTAGCCTATTTAAATTTCGAGGCCACAGGTCTGAAAATTATCAATGTGAGCATCCCTACCGCTCCCACATTGGTGGGAACTTATGACACCCTTTATCAACCCAAAAGCCTACATATTGTGGGAAATTTTGCCTATATTGCTGTCGAAAAAGGCATGCAAATTATTGACGTCAGTAACCCTACCACCCCTACTCTTATAGGTGCATATACACTACTAGATTTTGAAAATAAAGCTAATGACATTCATGTCATAGGAAATTTTCCATATCTTGCTTCCGGTGGAGGACTCTCTATACTCGAAGAGGTATCCCTATTAACAGGAATCCCTAGTCCTTCACACGTGGGAAACTATGAACTCGAACTGATTGCCGAAGACCCCGACCAAAACCAAGCCTCTTCAACGTTTTTGCTTCGCGTTGAGGGGCCACCGGTAAGGGCAGGCTCAATCTCTAACCGTCTTGCAAATATAGCAGCCCCCTTTAGCTATTTTATTGACCAATCTGTTTTTCCTGACCCTAATGGCGACGTTGTCTTCTACTCAGCAGAAAAAACTGATCAAAATCCAATGCTCTCTTGGCTTAGCTTCTCCTCTATTGGAATCTTCTCAGGAACACCCCAGCTGAGCGATGCAGGCACCTTTGAGATTAAAATCTCTGCTTATGATGGCATTGTCGCAGATAGAACCGACACAACCTTCTCACTCACTGTTGAACACTTTCCAGAGGTGTCAATTCCCATCTCCAACCAAGCAGCCGCTACCGACCAGCCCTACTCTTTTAAAGTGCCAGCAGGAACTTTTACCGACCAAGATATGGGAGATACACTTACATACAGTGCAGCGCAAAATAATGGCAACCCTCTACCGTCATGGCTAAGCTTTAATCCTCTCACGCAAACATTTTCAGGAACACCCGGGATTCACGATGAATATTCATCCATAATTCGCGTGAGTGCAACAGATACGCCGGGAGCGACAGCCTCGACGACATTTACCTTAGCAGTGGGGGAATTTCCTTCCCTCTTAAACCCTATTCCCGATCAGCTAGCTGCTGTTGGTGTCCCCTACCTCTACTCTCTGCCTGGAAACACCTTCACCACGCCTCCTGGTGAGTTTCTTGCGTATCGTGCTAGCAAAGCAGATGGAAGCTACCTTCCCGCATGGCTCGGTTTTGTGGGTCCAAGGCTTGAGTTTCAGGGCACTCCACAGCCATCTGACAGAGGAAATACCGCTTTAAAGGTCATTGCAGAGGACTCTAAAGGAGGAACCGCGACAAGCATTTTTAACCTAAATGTCGTTGACGCCCTCTCCCAGGAGATCGCCCGCATTGGCGGATCTTTTGTCTATGGGATTCCAGATATGATCAGCTCGCCTTTAGGGCCTGTCACCTATACAGTCTCCCTTGGTGATGGTTCACCTCTACCCATATGGCTAAACTATAATCCAGTTACAAACGTTATAACTGGAATCCCTCCAAGTAACTCTGAAGGAACTTACAGCATCTTAGTCTCCGCAGACGATGGTGTCCAAACCCCTGTCTTAGGAACGCTATCTATAACTGTGGTATCCAATGCAGCACCGAAGGTTGCGAACCCCCTCTCTAACCAGGTTGCTCAGGTGGAACAGAAATTTAGGTTTGTGGTTCCTGATAACACCTTTGCTGATCCCAACGACGACTCCCTCATTTTAAGTGCTAAAAGAGCCACTGGGAGATCACTGCCTAATTGGCTTACCTTCACGGACAGAACTTTAGAGGGGAAGCCGGGCCCGTCAGATACGGGCGCCTTTAGCGATAAGGTCGTCCCCATACAGATCTGCGCCACTGATGGCGATCAAGAGGCGTGCAGCGTCTTTGACCTAAGCGTACAGGGAACCTCGAACGCTGAAAGAGCACTATCTATTTTTGGGCCCCTTATAGCATTTGGAGGACTGGCTTACGGCTGGTTTAACAAGAGAGGAGTTATACTTAACCCCTGGAACCGCAAAAACTACGACAAGGGAACCAAAACTGTCACGATTGGAGAGCCGTTCAATTATCAAATTGAGACGCCAAAAAGCAAAATCAAGTTAGTCCAGGCTTTTGAAGGAAAACAGATGTTTGCCGGACTTCCTGCTCCGATGTCTCTGGATAAGCGGGGCTACCTCGATTGGCTAAAATATGACAGTCCGATTATTGGTGGGAACTTACTTCCTAGCTGGCTTAACTATAAAGAAGGGGGAAATGAGCTCATAAGTAGTTCAGGCCCGAGCCCAAAAGATGCAGGCCTCTACACCGTTCGCGCCTATGGAGATGGCGAAGTCATCTTAGAGGAAATTCGACTAAAAGTCGGTGACCAATCAGAGAGTGGGATCGAGCTCACGGCTAGAAGAGGAAAGACAGCAAAAGACCCCTCATCAGGTATGGTTCCTCTGCTAGAGGATGAGGATAATGCGTAAGGAGATGCTGAACAATCAGACTCTTACACTAAAAATCGTTCGGGATTCCTTAAAGCTCCAAACTTTCCATATACCTGTCACTAAAATCCTTAAGCGATAGTAGATTATCCATTTTTTCACTCTTAGCCCGTTCAACTCTTTGAGCTGCACTATAGGACTGATAATTGATTCACCCCCATAAATTGAGACTGGAGAAAGCCTCTTCATCTAAGCAAAAAAAGTAGATGTTGAGATAGACGAATATTCAAAAAAGAAGCATAGTACTGTTAGTTGAAAGAAAAATATCCAATGCAACAACCATACCAAGATAAAAAGTATGCAGCTTACAAAATGGTTTCCAAAAAACACCTATTTTTTACGCGCTGATGCTGAGACGTTGTCTCCTCAATTTAAAGACCGTTCAGTCGGTCAAATAGGCAGAGGCTCCGCTCTGCTTAGCGCTGTTGTCGGGTCGATGTTCTTAGGGCTTGCAAGGGCTGCAGAGACGGCAACTTCTGATTTGGGTGGCCGTATTGAAAGACGAGCTGGAGAAGCTCCAGAAGCCTTACTGGATATTCCCCCTAAGTCAGTATTTCCTAATACTCCTTTTTCGTTGAAAATCTCACCAAGAGATTACTTTCTCGATACTGACTCTGCAGGATTTAAGATTGAAGTTGTTGAAAAAGGTAAGAACACCTTACCAAACTGGCTACATTTAGATATTGAAGAAATCCATTTTCTAGGAACATATGACACTGATAACGCCTATGAGGTGGAAGTTATCGGTAATTTAGCCTATATTGCAGATGGGGAATCGGGTTTAATTATTATCAATGTTAGCAATCCCTCTGCCCCTTTTTTCGTGGGGTCATTTAACACAGCTGGCATAGCCTCTGGGGTGGATGTTGTGGGCAATTTTGCCTATGTTGCTGATCGTGACTTCGGCTTACAAATCATCGATGTGAGCAATCCTTCTATCCCTTTATTAGCGGGATCATTTGATACACCAGGAAATTCTGTGGGGGTGGTTACCGTTAACAATTTAGCCTACGTCGCTGATCTCGGCTCCGGCTTGCAAATTATTGATGTGAGTAATCCTTCTAGTACCAATTTAGTAGGTTCATACAACACTCCAGAAAACACCTATGTCGCAGTTGTTGTGGGTAACTTTGCCTATATTGCTGATGGTGAATCTGGCTTACAAATCATCGACGTCAGTAACCCTACTGCTACCAACCTAGTAGGATCATTTAATACACTGGGAGTGGCTTCTGGAGTGGATATTGTAGGAAATTTTGCCTATGTTGCAGATGGTGACTTCGGTCTGCAGATTATCGAAGTAAGTAACCCTTCTGTTCCTCATTTAGTGGGGTCGTATGATACACCAGGTAGAGCCTACTGGGTAAAAGTTGTAGATAATTTAGCCTATGTCGCAGATCGCGATTTTGGAATACAGATTATTGATGTTAGTAACCCTTCTGATCCCATCCTAGCAGGATCATATGATACTCCAGGTAGCGCTAACGAAGCGGAAGTTGTCGGCAATTTTCTCTACATTACTGATTTTGATTCTGGCCTACAGGTCCTTGAACTGGATCTGCTGCTATCAGGAGTTCCCAGAACAGAAGATATTGGCAATTACGAATTAGAACTCTTTGCCGAAGACCCCGATTTCAACCAAGCCTCCTCATTTTTTTTAGTGCACGTTGAAGGTCCCCCATCGATAGCTGGCACCATCACAAATCAGCTTACAAAAATAGGGGATCCCTTTAGCTACTTTATTGACCAAGCTGTTTTTCCAGACCCTAACAATGACGTTGTCTATTACTCTGCAAAAATAACTGATCAAACCGATCTACCCTCCTGGCTCAGCTTCTCTCCAATTGGAATTTTCTCCGGTACTCCTCAATCTTCAGATTCCGGCATATACGACATCCAGATTTCTGCCTTTGACGGGATTGTATCAAGTAGCAGCGATTTAACCTTTTCGCTGACCGTTGACCACTTCCCACAACTTTCAACCCCCCTTATGAACCATGCAACTGATATTGACGCCCTCTACTCCTTCACGATGCCGCCTCAAACTTTTACAGATAAAGATATCGAGGATACCCTCACCTACTGCGCAACACTAGCAAATGGTGATCCTCTACCCGCATGGCTAAGCTTTAACCCCACAAACCATCAATTTTCCGGAACCCCTACTTTAAGCGACGCCGGATCATTTTCAATAAAATTAACTGCTACAGATACTCCAGGAGCCGTCGCCTCAGCTTTGTTTAATTTAGAAGTGGAGAATTTTCCAAGCCTCCAAAGCCCCATCCCTGATCAGCTCATAGCTATAGGAATACCGTACGTATATGTTCTACCAGGCAATACATTCATTGATATAGATGGAGATCCCTTAACCTACCGTGCAACAAAAACAGATGGAGGCGTGCTTCCAGCGTGGCTTGGTTTTATAGGTTCCAGGCTCGAATTCCAAGGGACGCCGCAACCCTCTAACAAAGGCTTAACCTCTCTAAAGGTAGTTGCAGAAGATCCCAAAGGAGGAGCAGCAACAAGCCTATTTAACCTAAATATCGTTGATGCCCTCTCTCAAGAGTTCGCACGTATTGGGGGCTCCTTTGTCTATCAAATCCCAGAGATGATCAACCTTCCCCAAGGTATCATTACTCATACTGTTACCCTAGGTGACAGATCCCCATTGCCAGCTTGGCTACACCATAACCCAGCTACAAATATTTTAACTGGCCTTCCCCCAAGCAATTCTGAAGGAGTCTATAACATCTTAGTCGTTGCTGACGATAGCGTGCTGGAACCGAGCCTTGGAGTTCTCTCCTTAACTGTCGGACACAATGCAGCACCGAAAGTAGTAAATCCACTCTCCAATGAAGTAGCACAAGTAGGGCAGACCTTCAGGTTAGTGGTTCCTGACAATACCTTCGCTGATCCTAACGAAGACTCCCTCTTACTAAGCGCTTCGCGGGTCAATGGACGAACGCTTCCCTCATGGCTCACTTTTAGTGTCAGAACTTTGGAAGGAAAACCTGGCCCTGGCGATACCGGCCCCTTCAGTGATAAAACAGTTCCCCTACAAATCTGCGCCACAGATAGTGACCAGGAAGCTTGCAGCGTCTTTGATCTTAGTGTGCAAGGCACATCGAATGAAGAGAGAGCTCTATCTATTTTTGCCCCCCTTTTTGCTATTGGAGGAATAGCTTATGGTTGGTTCAACAAAAGAGGTTTCCTCATCAACCCCTGGAATCGCAAAAATTATGACAAGGGCTTTAAAAATTTAGCCATCGGCGAGCAATTTAGTTACAAGTTCGAGGTTCCACAAAATAAAACAAGGTTAGTTAAGGCTTTTAAAGGAAAGAAGATGTTTGCTGGACTCCCAGCTCTAAAATCTTTAGATCAGAAGGGCTACCTGGAATGGCTTAAATTTGACATGCCTATTTCTAGCGGAAGCTTGCTTCCTGACTGGTTAGAGTTTAAAGTAGGATACAATCTCCTCAAAAGTGAGAAAGGACCCGATCAAGTAGATGCAGGCCTTTATACCGTTCGCGCCTATGGAGATGGCGAAGTCATCTTAGAGGAAATTCGACTAAAGGTCGGTGACCAATCAGAGAGTGGAACTGAACTGACGACTAGGAAAAGAAAAACAGGTAATGACCCCTCATCTGGTATGGTTCCTCTGCTAGAGGATGAGGATAATGCGTAGGAAAACAACAAACAGCTTTGGTGGAGATTCAAATTTGCCAATATTAAAGCGCGATGGAAAACTAAAATCTAGGAGGGACTTGCAAAATTGCTTTGCCTGGAAAAAATGGGGATTTTAAAGCATATTTCAAGTGACAGTGAAGCTGCCACGGTCAATTCGACGAGGTTGACCCTTGAGGGTCAATTGAGGAGAAGAGACGAAAATGGGCTTTAAAAGGGCATTTTTAACGGGCGAATGAGTTTTGCAAGTCCCTCCTAGATCAAAGGTAAAACGTGGTCCAAATGCAAGGATGACTCCCAAATACCATCCCCCCGTCAACTAACCAGCCACCTACATAGTCTCCCTTCTAGATGGTGCTCCACTTCCCACATAACTACACCGCAACCCAACCACTAACATATTAACTGGCTCTCTCCCAAGTGGCTCCGAGGGAACCTACAGCATATTAGTCAACTCTTTCGATAGCGCACGATAACCTGTCCTAGGGACCCTCTCCCTACATTTTGAACACAATCCTAAATCAACAAAATGGATTGAAAGGGCAAGAAGCGGCCCACACTAGTTAATCACTGTCTCTATAAAGGGTTTGTACGAATCCTTCTTTTTTTAAACTCCTGCGGATGGTAAAATCCGCCCTTTACCGATCAAGCTGGGGTTGATATGTCATTGATGAGGTTAACACTAAGCACAGCTATCAAGGGGAATTTCACTGCTTCCCTCCCCCCTTCTTTAGGGTCACCAATTACAAAAGCCGGAGCACTATTTTCTCCTCGTTCTTTTTCAACGACATTAGCTGGCAAAAGAGTTTGTGTATGCGGAGCCAAACTACCATCAGTAGAAACAATCATCGGTTTGTATAAAGCAAGAACTCTTAAAACCATTACTCAGATGGTTAGCTGCAAGCAACTTTCCTCATATGATTTTAATCGAAAAAGAAACTGCGAGCTCACCACAGAACTCGATAGAATCTCCGCTCTAATGCTTACTTCCTTTGAGGATGTTGTTTATCTAGATAATGAACCATTTGTCATGTTAGAATCCTTAAATGATATTCCTGAAGGAGATCTTGGTGATTTAACAGGAGATCATGGAAAGCAAGTCTCAAAATTTATAAAGCACTGTCTAGAGAAGAGACTAATTACCTATATTGGATCTCTGATAGATGTAGGTGGTCAAAACAGCTCTACAGTTCTTCGGGTAACGAAAGCTTTAGGATATTCTACTCTCCCTTCAATAATTGTGGATTTAAACTCTACTACACCAGCAGTTAGCTCCAGTCAACCTAGTATAAAATATGCTATTGGAGATGCTTGTAATTTTTTCCACTCAGAAAAATATCAAGACTGCACTAAAGATATAATTGATAAAAAACCCACTTTGGTGTTATTTAACAACATTTTAAATGTCCTTAAAGCAGAGGATGGATGGGACACTTTAAAGGCTGCATGGTCTCGTCTACGTAGTGGTGATTACCTATTTATCAGTGGCCTTGTCCCTGAGCAGCTAGAAAAATACGGCATGAAAAGAACTCATGAGTTAGACGGTATTGTAGAATTTCATAACAGAAATACATTCTATAAATCGGCCATTTTGCCAAATTTTTCCGATTTTATTGAAGTTAATCTTAAAAATTCATCAGTGCTAGTAAAGGAAACTTTTTCCCACACCATCGAAACAAAACGATATAGCACGACAGAAGTTCAAGGTTACCGCTTATTCGCATTAAGAAAAAAAGTAATCAAATGAGCACGGTAGCTTATTTCTGTTAAGGGGATGCTGATTAATTCTGTAGCGACTCATCTTTTTGAGGAGCTCGCGTACGTTGGTAGTGGATTGCTTAATGAAATTGGCCAAAAGGGAACGAAAGGGCGTAAAAACAACCCACATGAATTATTCTAGGTCCCTTTAAGTCATCTCTGAGGGGTTGCCACCATACTCTTGGTGCTTATATTGTGAATAAAGCGATAAGCAGAACCGATCATATGCCTTAAAGATCCTCTCCTCATCGCTTCCGTAAGTAAGCTTTGCCGCAGGAGACTCCTTAAAGCTTTCCCAACTTTCTATATACCTATCACGAAAATCCTTAAACGGTAAGAGACCGTCCCTGCCTTCGTTTTTCATCTTTTCTACCCTTTGAGCCGTGGCATAAGACTGATAACTATAACGCCCCCATAAGTTTAGACCAATTTGGGGTCTAACCAGACACCTTAAAGATGATAAGCCTAAAAATACTCCAGTACTCATAAACAGTCCTCCCTGTTTCATTAACCCAATTTTACTTGCTCACGTCTAAAAAATCAATTAATCCGTCAAACTGGAGATTGAACTTAATCTGCAATATTTGCTATACCACTCATATAACACATAGTTGCACCTAATAAGGAGAAGAAAATGAAAGAAAATGTTATGCAGACTGTATCTCAAAGCGTTAATTGTAAAAGAGAAATTTTGCTAAAAAGCGTTGTCACAGAAGACTTTAAAATTGACCTAGCGAGTGAATTAAGGGGCGCTATAGAGAACTTGAAAAATCAGATTCAGCAGATTTCTCAAATACTAAAACAGCAAAAAGATAAGGGACATGACCTCAGTCAGCTTGAAAATGAGCAGAAGAAGATGGCTGTGCAGATGAAGATGATGCAGGATCGCCTAGACGGTGTGAAAGACCTTAAAGTCGGTGATATGTATACAACAGGGTCAATCGAAGGCCACGCACAGCTTCGTATTGGTGATGACATTCGTGAAAAGCTGAGTCCTGTTGAAGTGATCTCTAAAAATTATATCGTGCAGGAGATCACAATGGGTGCAAAGCCTAAAAAAGCTGAAAAGAAAGCGATATCTCAAAAACCTCAGCCCGTAAAGATTTAAAATGACCACAAAACTCGTTGACCCTGCCGTAGTTGGAGTCAGATCTATTGATCAAAACCCAACCTATCCTGTTACTAACGAAAGATATAAAAAATTAGATCAGCACCCTCAATGGGCCCTATTTTCTAAGGCGCTCGAGGGGGCTGCTATCTCTCTTCAACAGCTCCGTGATGCGGACTTTAAGCTACCAGACTTACGCGCTATCGAAGCGTACCACAAATCAGTGGCTGCTTACCCCCAAACCTTTCATCCACACCGCATCGGCCTTGCTATGCCTGGAGAAGATGGCAAGCTTAAGATTGTCGAGGGGCTAGATGCTACACGAATGGGCTATGCCCAAACTCTTACGCCAGTCACAATGACAGGAATGCCTTTCGAAAAGGAAGCCTTTATGGCTCAGACCCCTGAGAAACAAAGGGCGATTGCTGTCAAAGACTTCGAGCAGGGTAAACTCCTCTATAACGCCACCAAGCTTGAGCAGGGCGCCGATATGCCCGCTACCATCCTCTCACAAGGACCACAAAGTGAAGCGACCGCTTCTGTCTTCTTAAAGATGATCGTGGATGCCAAGGTGACGCACATTGTCGCTTTAGGGGCATTACGTACAGTCTCCCAATTTTGTTCTTACTGGCCGTCTACAAAGGGCGCCTCAGTTAATGCCTTGGGAGCAACCATAAAGCTCTTAGATGAAGAGGTGATTGCTACCGACGTTGATAAATGGCAAAAGCTCGTCAAACGCACTTTGCAGCTCGACATTGTCAATGTGGGCAGCCGAAAAATTACACAATACCACTGGATCGGCTATGATTTTTCTGACCAGAAGCCCTCTTTTCCTGTTTTAGATACTCTTCAAGAGAGGCTTCTTGAACTAACAAAAGACGAAACGCTTCTCATCCACTGCCATGACGGGATGGTTCGCTCATCGACTGTGGCTCTATCATTTTTTGCCTTGAAAGATCTAGAGCGCCAAAAAGATAAAGATAGAATCTCAGTCAACCCCCTAGACCTCGCTTTTCGTCTCTATACAGAGAGGCCTGCCGTTGAAAAGGGATCTGATGTTGAGACTGTCTATCAGTACCTCCGAGAAAAAGGAGTTGAGAGGCTCTTTGACGAAGATCATTACGCCGATGCAACAGACGAATGAGGATTGGCCAAGCCCCTGCTCCCTCACCAGTTTTAGCTGATGAGGCGACGCTTTTTAAGAACTCGCTCTACTACGAGACGCTTCTTCTACTCAACCTACAGCCTGTTCTTGTCGATTCTCTGCAATACCTCTTTTTTGCCATTCCAGAAGGATCTTTTCAGACTCTCACAGACTATCAAAAGCATATTCAGCACTTAAGCAAATATGACCCCGACTTTGCCCTTAAAAAGGCGGCATCTATTCGCTCTTTACTCCTATCAAACCTTAAGGAGCTCTTCTCAAAAGCCAAGCTCGAAGGTTTAGAGGAAATAGAGGAGGAACTTGACAGAGTTCTCACCGACTGCTGGAGCGGCACATCTTTCGGTTCAAATATCAAAGAACAGCTATCAACAATCCTAGATAGCTGGAGCGCTTACAAAGAGAGCGTTGACAATGAGCTGCAGAGTCTCCCTGATCAGCATCAGCAGTTAATGGATGAAGAGGATTACACAAAAATCTACGCACGTATATGTCGCATCTTTCTCCTTTTAGGGAAAAACAGCTGCTACCAAACGGCTGAAAATGCTGCTATCTATCTCTATACTAACTTTGACCATGAATCTCTTATCACTGACCTGATTCGAACAGAAACCCTCTTAATTGACCATAGATTGAAAAGCGGCAAGGAGAGCTTGGGGGAGGAGTTTCCGAGGGCCTACAGCCTCCAAAGAGGCTGCCTTGTGCACGAGCAGTGGCTTCGCGCATTAGCAGAAATTGAGAAAGTTCCAGATGATAGGGAGAGTTGGAGCTTCTGTCACAAGATCATGACAACCTTGCGCTTCGACAAAATTGCCTTCTACCATCAGCTATATACCAAAAATGAGATGATCACTCTTGCTGCTCTTGTCAGGACTCATGCCAAAACCACCCTAGATGAATCAGAAGCGGCCTTAAAGAAGCTAGAAGAGGCAATTGATGAGAAAGAGAGCACTCTTAAATGTTACAGCTGGGAAAAAGCCACCGCAAATTTTCTTCTTCTCAGCATCACAAGAAATGTCTTTTTCTCTTTAGGAAAAGAGTTTTTTATTGCCGCCGAAAGGAACGCCCCCGGAACAAAGCTCGAAGAGCCCTTCCTCACCTGCTTTAGCTACTTAGCCGGTGGCGCCATCCTTGGAGCACAAGTCTACGCCTCGCCAGCAATGGCAGGCCCTGCCTTAATACTCCACTCACTTACCCAAGCTGTACTATCCGACGCTAAACGACTAAAACAGCTATCCCACCTACCGGAAGAGACCATTTTCAGAAACTACTCTTCGATCTTGATCGGCTCAAGCATGGCTATCTCTCTACTAACGACACGCTCTCAAGGGCTCATTAGATTTGGCTTCCAGCTCTCGTGCTCCCAAGGCATCTCGCACTACACAATCAAAGCTCTCGACTACTCTAACCAAAAGAATCCGACAGTAAGAATTATCTCCTCTATCGCATCAAATACGGTCGGATTCTATCTCGCCTCTCTTCTCTGGCAAGCAGGAGAGGACTTTGCATTTGAGCACTTCTCTGACGACACCCTCCTCCTTGACGACGCCCTTTGCACCAAATTCCAAAGGAAATGCCTCCATGAAGCTTACCGGGAGCTCTGTGTCGAGGGAGAAACCCCCTTAGCAGAGATCAAAAAACATTACCGCGGAGAAGCTCGCCTCCTCCATCCCGATAAAAATCCCCATATTGATCCCCTTCATTTCAAACGGCTGGGCGCCGCTATGAAGGTTGTTGAGACTAATGCAAATTTTCTCACCTAATAAGGTGTAAACACATAATTCTGGACACAAGCCCTTAACTCGGTATTTCAGCCATGTTATGGTTATTTTAGCAGGGTATTTCAACCATAAACTGGTCATTTCCCTGATTTAAGAGTACTTTTTACTTTAGAGCGTTCAATTTGCTAAATTTAAGGAAATTCACTATAATCATGTTTAAAATCTCACCTATAACATGACTAGCAATCCGATAAAAAATATTTCAAATGCAGTGGATGAGTTGCGATCTGCTATAAAAGAAAACAAAGGGAAGGTCCGACTCACTCAAGATAAAGTTAGCGAAACAATAAAGATTTTCTTTGATTCATTAAAACGAACAGCCGTGGCAGAAAATATAGTTGTTGATACAAATGAAATTGATGCTCTAGTCGGTAAAGTTGACTTAATTGTCTCAGTAAACATTAAACGACAGTTGCAAACGTATTTAACTCTGCTTTTCCATTTTTTGGCTCAAAAAAAAGCAACGGGGAACCTAAAAACTGATGAGAAAGTTCTTGATATTGAATCCTACCAAGAGCGTTTTGGAAAAGTCCCAGTCATAGGGAAAGTTTTTCTTTCCGAAGAAAAGTTTTTACCAAAAAAATATAAGGAATCTAAAGCTAATGCTTCAAAAATAATAATACCTAACCCAAACAGAGATGAGGTCTCCTTTTTTCAATCCCCTATAGAAAATCAAACTAAAACAACGTCTGTAGCTCAAAGTATCCTTGAAAAACACACCAAACTTTTAAAAAACGATGATTTTGTCAGTGCAGCTTCTCTAGAGTTTCACAATATAAAAAATTTACAGGCTGACCACGTCCATCCCTACTCTAGTATCCTAGCTAGAGTAAGGCTTTTTTTACTAGCGATTAACATTGATCAGAAAAGGCATGAAAACATCATCTGCAAATCTGTGGAAGAAGGATATATTGCTTTAGAGAAGGGAGATTATTTCGGAACAAAAGCGCTCTACCTCGAGCTTTTTAATGATATTGAAAATATTTGGTTTCTCTCTCAAGCTGAAAATGCTGGTGCCGGAAAATTAGAGGCTGATCCAAGAGACTGGATTGAAAATGACTGGATATTTGGAGAAAAATTTTTAAAATACTTATCAGAAAACGAGCTTTACATAGATGATTCAGAAATCATACTCCGAGTTAGGAGCAATAAGAAGAAAGATTTTGTCCGTGGAATTGGCTCTCTCGCTTTAGAATGGCTTGATACAAACTATCAGAGCCTTATTAATTTTAGGGCTGACCTCCTTGAAAATTATCGATCCATCTCAAGCTTGATTGTTCCTCATCCTCATTCCGAAGAAGAAAAAATCCTCCGATATTTAGCAGGGCAATTTATGTTAAAATTACTAAATATAAACAAGATCGACTACACTGATATCAAAAAATTGATTACTGCAAAAAATTGGGATCATTTGATAAAAGAAGGGAGCGAAACGAGTTCTCAGCATCAAAGGCGACTGATTTCAGGTGTAGAACAAACTCTTGCTCAACCCATATCTCTTGCTTCACTCGCTGCTAATGTAAAAAAACGTAAAGTAGATCAAAATGATAATGATCAATAAATTAGAGGAAATGACATTGCTTAAATTCTGTTCTTCAAAAAGAGATTTCTTACCTCCTTGCTCTGTCCATCAGAAAATTGATTTGGCTGTATCATCTCTCCCTGAGAGAAAATCTACCAGTCCCTTTAATCACCGTTCAAATATAATAAAGTTTTTAACAAAATTGAGAGGTTATTATGTTCTCTGATTTCCCATATCTTCCATCGAGGCTTGTTATCGATGACAATTTAAAGGAAGAGTTTCAACAAAGTGCATCCGAACTAGTAGCAGAAAGAAAAGCACGTAATCAAGATGATTTATTTAACAAAGACAATATCGAATATGCACTCTACGTGCATGCTGTTTCTGAAAGAGTTTTTTTTAAGCATCATAATGAATATAAACGCAGCCTATCTGGTGAAGGATTAAGAGCCTTGTATAACAGAGTTAGAGAAATCTCACTCGAACGAGCATTGCAAGACGTTGCCAGTCTGACTGACGAAGAAATAAAAAATTATGGGTGCGAAACCAGGGATGAATTTAGAGATGAATACTTTATGGAATGTTTTAAAACAACTTTTACCGGTTCAATGAAAAACTATTTCACCAATAATGATATTTCTGAATTTTAAAAATCATCAAAAATAACTAATCCAACCTTATACGAGGTTGAGTATACAACTAGGCCCAAATAGAGTTTCCACAGTCAAAGTATTGAAGTTATAATTTCTTTTATGGAAAGATATGCCCATAGCTTCAAAACGGGAGGCATTAATGGCTAATACTCTACCTTTTTCCAAAGACTTTCTAGATAGTGGAAGATCCCTCCTCAAAGAAAAGCTTGAAGCTAACCTTGCACGAGAGGGAGCTAAGATCGACCCAATCCAAAAAACGATCAAGCTAATTGATGGCATTTTAAAATCTACTTCTGCAGATAGAGCAGACTCCCTATCAAACTTACGAGGTCGACTCTCCTACCCTCAAGAAATCTCCTCTAAAGAGATCTCCATTCTCGTCGAAGATCTTAAGAGCCTCAGCAAAACCATCGATGAATTAGCGCCCCCTCTTATCAATCTAGCTATCTTCTATGAAGATGCTGCCAGCCAAGATCTCCCCCAATCCACGGTACGGATTAGAGGTGATCTCATCGAGCCCCACCTGATCACACAGAAGCTCGCCTTAAAGCTACTCTCTCGCAACCGCTACGGTGATATCCTAAAATCTAACGAATCTGGTAACCATCCTGTCATCTCATTTGGCGGCGTCCATCTAAAAAGTGCCACAGAAAATGACCCCCTAGACACCGGAATGGAGACAGCTGTCTACCTCCTCCACACGCTCCTCCTAGGCGAAGAGAACGCCGGCATTGCCCCTTCTTCACTCCTCTGTCTTGAAAATGTTGAAATCAAAGAGCTTGAAGAAAGCGTACAGCTAAATGAGACAGAGCAAGATCACCTTGAAGAGGCTGTCTGGAACAACCAAAGAAGCCTCTTCTACCGCCACCATCCACAGCTCACAGCAGCAGCTAAACCCCGCTCCTTTGCCCTGCAAGCTTCGATGAGTGTTGAAGGAGAACGGCTTGACGAACTTCTTGATCGTAAAGAAAAGCTCTCCTTCGATCCAGAGAATTTCAGCGCACTTATTCTAGCCAGCTTCCTAACAATACCATCGGATAACAAACCTGACAACTTCATGGTCGCCTACGACCACTCAAAAGGAAAGGTTGTCGCCAGGCTAGTCGGGATTGATAACGATATGGTTTTTGCCTATCCGCTAAACGTCATCCCTGCCGGCGGCGGCAAAAAAGAACATGTCGTTTCACTAAAAAACGCTCTCTATTTCTTCGATCAGATGATGAGAAAACCAGTAGACCCTAACGTTAGGAAAAGAATAGGAAACCTTAATCCTCTTCTCCTAGGCATAGAGTGGGCAGCAGCAGTTGCTAAGCAAAATCAGCGTTATGAAAGACTCTCAATCGAAAAAAAAGATCAAGCCTCTCTCCCACTCCGCTTCACCCCAAGTACCCTTCATAACCTGATTGAAAACCTCCAGACGCTACAGAAGATTCTATCTGACCCAAGCACAAAATTTGTGACACATCAAGAGCTCTTTCGCCACCTCTTCCCCGTGATCGAACGTTTCTATCGCGGATTGGGTGAAGATATGGGATCTACAAAGGAGAAGGTAGAAAACCTCTTTTCGATTGGACTTCCTCCTTTAGAGAAGTACCTCAACTTGAGAGAGCCCCTAGAAGATGGCCGTACTGTTGCAGAAGCCCTCGATTCCGAGAATAAAACAGCAAGGGCCCAAAAAGAAGAGAGAAAATCCTCAATCGAAGATCTCTCTTTAACTATTCTTGCTAGCACTGATCTCTCTCTCCTACCCCCTCAGGATCAAGCTGCCCTTCTCGAACTTGTCGCTTCCCATTTTCCTCAAATCGCAGATAGAAATGATCTCCACCCAAGCTGGCAATCCAATGGATTAGCTCACCTGCTGGTTAAAGAGGGCTGCACAAAAAAAACACTGCTTTTTCTACACAGCCTCGGTATCGACATCGCATCATTAAATGAACAGCATGAAACTATTCTTTTCGCAATGGTGAGAGATGATAAGCGGTATTGTGACCATCTAACCGACGAGCTGCTAAAACTGCTTCCTCTAGAAACTCAAAATAGTAACGGCCTCACCGCTTTAGACGTCGCTATGGCAGAAAAATCTATCCCCAGTTTCAACCGACTCATTCGAGCAGGAGCTGGGACCCACGCAAGCTCAACAGCCGCTTTAAGCTTTTACAATGAGACTGTCAAGGACTCAACTGACCCCGAACTCCAACAATCTTTTCAGAAGCTCGCTCAAATTAACAGCCTTGTTAACTGGAAAATGGCTTGGGAAACTATCCTGCCCAAGCAGTGCCAAGAAGGGACACCCGTTAAGAGCGCCTTAAATGGAAATAGAGCACTAACCCAAGAAGCTGCTAAGCAGCTCTGGACACAATCTGGAGCTATCAACAAAGTTAACACGTCCGGAAGGCGCTCTGTAGGAAGAATCACCATCGGCCAATTTACCCTCTACTTCAAGCAGGCCCCAGAGCTTCCCGGCTTAGAACAGGCTGTAGGTACCCTAACACAGCAGATCATGGGTTTTGGAACACCCCACACCGACTTGGTCAGCATTAACGGCGTTCCCTACCTCGTGTCTCAAGGTATTGAAGGACTTAATTTACAAGAAGTCATCGAAAAAAATCCGGAACAGATCGCCCAACTTGATAAAACTGCCCTTTCTCAGCTACTGCTCATGACGATGCTGATTAACCCTGAAGATGGCAAACCAGACAATTACATCGTTCAGCCAAAACCCAACCAAAAGGGTTATCAAATCGTCAGTATTGATAATGACCACGCCTTTGTGCCAAGCGTCGCAAAGGAGACGTTCTTTCAGAGCAAGAAAAACCGCGTTCAGGTCAAGACGATTCTCTACTGCCTCGAACAGATGAATACACCTATCGACCCTAAAGTGCGTGACCAGTTCCTCAACCACGACCCGGCAGAGATCCTATCCTCTTGGCTAGGTCATCTCACGGCTGTTCATTCTATTTATCACAGCCTATTTACAGACAAAGAGCGAAAACAGCTCTTCAACACCCACGGAACCTATGTAGGCGTTCCCTTTCGGCCAGAAATGGTAACGGCTCTATACCGTAAGATGGTCCAGATGCAGTTTCTCTTAAGCAGACATCAGGATAATCCAAATTACTCCCATTTAGAGATGCTCTTAGAAATCGATCCCCCTTTAGGATCGCGCTATCAAAGAGGCTTCCAAAACTCAAGCCTAAAAACAGCCTTCGACAGATTCCGCTTTATCGACGGAGGTGACTATGACATGAAAGCGGGCTCTTTAGTTTCGACAAGAGAAGCAAAGGAGATTCTCCAGTCTCAAAATATTGCAACAAAAGCTGAGATGGCAAACCTTCTTGAAGGTAGTGAACAACTCAACCCCCTCGAAGCTCTTGATAAATTGCGTGAAGTCGTCGCTGCTGACCAAAGTAGTTTAGCTAACCAGCTGATGCAGGCCGAAGGGGTAAATGTTGATTTTGCCTCCCTAACCGACGAGCAGGCTACAAATATCTTAAAGAAGATAGACTTCTCAAAATTACCTGCTCCTATTGTCCAGTCGATTCTAAGCCAGCTAACAACGACTCCGTTTAGAGATCTGCCCCTCTCTCACGCCTCTACACTAACAAGTAATACTCTTCTCAGGTTTAATTTTACCCTACTTACAGCTCTTGATCTCTCCTATTGCCAACAATTAACGGAAGATATTGCCCAGCAAGTTTTAGAAAGGGCCCCATTTATTAGAAAGCTCAACCTCTCAGGGATTAGCTCCTTCTTACAGATCCAGGGGGCTTTCAGCCTTAGAACCTTTGAAGTTACCTCCCTCGATTTAAAGAACATCACCCACCTCTACCTAAATCATTGTAAAAACCTTCATACACTCATGCTATCAGGCGATTATCTAGCAGTTGTTGAATGTGAAAGTACCGCTCTTAAAAAACTTGAGATCCATAGCAAAACCCTGAGTAACTTCAATCTAAAAAACAACGAATCCCTTACAGATACAAATTTAGATGTCACTGTCACCTCATGCCCGAACTTACGAAGACTTAACCTCGAGGGCTGCACTCAAATAACGGGGAAAGAATTTAGGGAGAAGTTCCCATTCTATCCTTATAGCCTTTTTACAACGGTCGAAGACGAGCAACTAAAAAAGGCCGTTCTCTCTTTACTGGAGAACGATATAACAAGTTTAGATTTAAATAGGAGAAAGATAGGCGATAGCGGGGCCAAAGCCTTAGCTGAGGCCCTTACACACAACAGCTCTTTGCAAACACTCAATCTGAGGGGCAATGAGATAGGCGATAGCGGGTCTGTAGCCTTAGCTGAGGCCCTTAAAAGCAACAGCTCTTTGCAAACACTTAAGCTGGGGTATAATCAGATAGGCGCTAGCGGGGCTGCAGCTTTAGCTGAGGCCCTTAAAAGCAACAGCTCTTTGCAAACACTTAAGCTGAGGAATAATCAGATAGGCGCTAGCGGGTCTGCAGCTTTAGCTGAGGCCCTTAAAAGCAACAGCTCTTTGCAAACACTCCGGCTGGAGAGCAATAAGATAGGCACTAGCGGCGCCGCAGTCTTAGCTGAGGCCCTTAAAAGCAACAGATCCTTGAAAGAACTCGACCTGAATTATAATGATATAGGCGATAAAGGGGCGGTAGTCTTAGCTGAGGCCCTTAAAAGCAACAGCTCTTTGCAAGCAATCAATCTTACGGACAATTTGATACTTGATGAGGGGTCCGCAGCCTTAGCAGAAGCCCTTAAAAGCAACAGCTCTTTGCAAACTCTCAATCTGAATATTAATCTGGTAGGCGCTAAAGGGGCCGCAGCCTTAGCTGAGGTCCTTAAAAGCAACAGCTCTTTGCAAAACCTCAACCTGGAGAGTAATAAGATAGGCGCTAGCGGGGCCGCAGCCTTAGCTGAGGCCCTTAAAAGCAACAGCTCCTTGAAAGAACTCGACCTGAATTCTAATAATATAGGCACTAGCGGCTCTGCAGACTTAGCAGAGGCCCTCAAAAGCAACAGCTCTTTGCAAAAACTCGATCTGCATTATAATGATATAGGCGATAAAGGGGCGGCAGTCTTAGCTGAGGCCCTTAAAAGCAACAGCTCTTTGCAAACACTTAAGCTGGGGTATAATCACATAGGCAATAGCGGGTCTGCAGCTTTAGCTGAGGCCCTTAAAAGCAACAGATCCTTGAAAGAACTCGACCTGAATTCTAATAATATAGGCGCTAAAGAGGCGGTAGTCTTAGCTGAGGCCCTTAAAAACAATAGCTCGTTGCAAAATCTCAAGCTGGAGAATAGTAGCATAGGCTCTGAAGGAGCCGCAGCCTTGGCAGAAGCCCTTAAAAGCAACACCTCCTTGCAATCCCTCAATTTGGAGAATGCCCCCTGGAACCCCTATAGTATAAGCTCTGAAGGAGCTGCAGCCTTAACTGCAATAGGTTTCACTGACAACGAACGGACTTTTACACGAGGCATGAAATCAGAAGAATCATCAATTGCTAAAAAGGCTGCCAAAAGTGAGACGCCTCCTGAGGCTGAAGGTGATCATCTCTTAGAACCCACTGAACCCATTATTAATGTGCATGGAGATGATATAAGTGAGGAGGAGAGCACCTCTGGGCGCCAATCAGATCCGGAAACGCTCTTTTTAAAGGGGAAAGTCCTAGAATATCGGGATAAACAAGAGGCTGTAGAAGTTTATTTAGAAGCAGCGAAACTGGGCCATAAAGAGGCGTTAGAAAGACTTATCGCCCTCTCTTCGGAGTCTCACCATGCTCATTTCGCTATGGGCTCTTATTACGAATTTAAGAAAGACATGAGACAGGCTGTTGCCTGTTATGCTCAAGCGGCATCTTGTGGCCACTTCGAGGCTAGGCAGGCTCTTCATCGCCTAGCAAAAATTAATGATTTTGCAAGGGCCAACCTGGCCATACTCATGCAATATGGTCTTGGGATGAAAAGAGATATCGAAAAAGCCCTGGAGATGCATAAAGTGGCAGCAGATAGGGGCGAGGCTCTATCAAAGCTACATCTCGGTATACTCTACCATCAAGGTTTTTCTTCTACAGCTGATCGAGAGAAGGCTCTTGGATTAGTAAAAGAGGCTGAAGACTTGGGCCTTGCACAGGCCAATGAGGTGTGGGTACAAATTCTAAAAGAGAGGAAAGAGATCGTGCAGAGGGAGAGTAGTAGCAAACCCATTGACGAAGCGCTAAGGGAGCTGTCAGCTGTAAGAAAGGGAGGTTCTGCTGAAGTGATCCATCAGCTCGCCTATTTTAGAGACGGTAGTGAAAAAGCTGCCTTAAGCAAAAGCGAAGAACAGCGAAAGATTGAAAGCAAAAAGAGATTTGAAAGTCGTCAGTCTGATCTTAACGAGCAGATTAGAGGTTGGGAAGAGCTGGCGGATAAAAATAATGACCCAACAGAAAAAGAGCAGCTAAAAGGTCGTATCAATAGTCTTAAGAAAGAGATTGAAAGTTTAGAAAATGAGTTTATTGCTCAAGTGACCTTAGACCCTGTTGAAAAGGCACGCCAATACCTTCTTAATCAAAAACGCGCTCTTTTTCACAACATTTTTAAACAGAAAATCGAAGAGGTTTTCACTGTTGCAGAGGCTGTGCTCTCAGGAAAAGCCACTCGTAACGTCTCGCTTTTTGAAGAGGGCACTGCGTCTGCTATGACAAGTGCAGCAGGATACGCCGTGAAGATGGGCGCAAAAGAGACTGTAAGGATGATCCCTTTGATAGGTCCAGCGGCTGTTGCTTTGACTCAGTTTACAGTTGGAAGGGCAATCACCGCAGCTAGAGAAGAGAAGATAAAAAAGCAGTGTCTTAAAATCCGTTCGTACTTGCCAAAGGAGGGATCAGAAGGTATTTCCGAGCTAAGTTCACTTTTAGCGCAAGGATTAACGTATCGTCTTCAAGATCAGCTGATTCAGCTGCATGGAGAGAGTCTGGAGATGTTAGCCGAACACCTAGCTTCAAGCTTTGGCAATTACCTCTTTGAGAAGGCACCTCATGGCATTTCAACCTACGAGTTGTTAACCTATGCTTCGCTTCATCAATTTGAAACTCTAAAAGAGCGGTTTCAAGGAAGGCCGTTAAGAACTAATGAAGGTGTAGAGATTACTATTGACGACCTCATGTTATCAACAGGTCTTCAGACCCCCTATGGAGGTAAATTCCTTCCTAAAGACCCTAAGCGGCGCGAGACTATCTCCCACTTAAAAGAGCGATCTCCCTACCGTTTAGGAACTAAAGAAGAGATCGAGCTCTTGACCGATATGGGCATTGAAATGGAGTGTATGGAGGAAGAGCGTGTCGGCATTTTGGTAACATCGATTGACTCTAAAAAGGCGGCTGCCAGATTTATGCGTGAAGCTCAAGGGTTAGCAAACCAATATCTGGCATAAACCGTTTTAAGCACATAATGGGGTTGTGTCCAGAATTATGTTCATACTTTCTCCGAACCCGATGTGGCTACTACTCTCAAAAGCTCAGCTGTAACAAAACCGGTTACCATCACTCGATCAAGGGAGAACATTCTTTGCCGAGGTCTTTATCAATGTCTTTAACGTCTAGTATAAATTGTTCTAAAATGACATCTCCTGAACCGTAGGCACATATGGTGTATAGACCAGAGTCTTCATTGCGAGGGTCGTATTTACTCCTAAGTTCGCTTTTGCAGTGGTCGTAGGTTAGCCAATCTGGAAGTAAAGTCCCCCCCGCTATGGACTTATCTAATTTAGCCCATTCGAGCCATTTGACACTTGGGATAGGCAATCCAAAAAGAGGCTCTTTACCCAGATAGGCTTGTACACGAACAATATTAGATTTGTTTGCTGTGAGGGATTGGGTAAAGGGTGTGTTGAGGGGGACAATTATTTTTCCTTTATCATATTTCTTACTGTATAAGTTGAGAAAAAGGCCTCTTTTCTTGTACCAACCTACCCCTAGCACACCTACAGTAAAGACAGGAGCCACGATGCTAAGGTACTTCTCTTCATTAGACATTCCCTGAACTCTTAAATCAAAGACCGTGCAAGCAACTTCATCTCCGTCCTCAGCGCAAATTTTTAAGGCGTGTGTCTTATCACTAAAAGTTCCCGTATGTGATGGGCCTGGTTTTCCTTGTAATGTATTCTCATCCAAGGTGAGCCAATCTGGAAGTGGACGACCGTCTGCTCTTATCGCGCTTAAAGTAAGGGGATCATTATTGGGATCGATAAAGATATTTTCGGGGACAACAAAGCGAAATTTTTGGCCCACGGTTGCCACTTGGTTTGAAATCTCATTGGCAACTTTTGGTTGACCATTTGCCTCAACATTGAATAATACCGTCCCAAACGCTGGAGCCTGAACGCCATCGTCGGCTGTAATAAGAACATTATAATCTCCTTCTTTGTTTAGGGGGGGAACTCCACTAAGAATCGCTGTTGAAGTGTTAAATTCAAACCAGGCTGGAAGTGGGGAGCTATCTGTGAGGGTTGCGTTGTATGTTATAGGGCCTTGCGGATTCGGAATCATGTTATCTGGGAGCGCATAGGTAAAAGGTCTTTCGACACGAGCGGACTCCACAGAGAGAGAATCAACAATATCTATGTGGAAGCTGTTTTCAGCCCACCCCCCTTTTGAATCTTCGGCAATTAGTTTGAGGGTTAGGCGCCCTTTGTCAGTTCGAGAGGGCGTGCCTTTAAGCTCGAGTTTTGCTCCGACAAATCCCAGCCAGTTAGGCAGCGAATCCCCATTTGATCTTCTTGCCTGGAAGCTTAAGGGATCGCCATTTGGAGAGGAAAAAGTGTTTCTCGGAGCTAAATAGATGAAGGGTTGTCCAACTGTAGCTAACTGGCTGCTAAGGGGGTTTTCAAGGATGGGGAACTGTTTTATTTCTAATCGAAAAGAAGTTGAGGCACTTGCACCAGCATTGTCGATGACTTTCAGCTGAATGGTTTGTGTTCCAGCATCACTTAATGTTGGCAGTCCAGAAAATATTAGCGAAAGAGGGTCAAAGCTTAGCCACGTTGGCAGGGAAGAGGTGGTGTAGGTAAGTACGTCGCCTTCGTCTTCATCAATGAATGTGCCATCGGGAACTGTGAAATTATATGGGTGGTTTATTTCTGCCGCTTGATTATAAATAGGAGTATCAACGCGGGGAAAATGTTCTACAACTAAAGAGAAAGTGGTGGCTGATATTGGGGGTACAATCCCATCAAGAGCAAGTATCTCAATACTGAATTGACCTTTATCACTTGCTTTGGGGGTCCCCGAGAAGATTCCCATTTGAGAAAATTTGAGCCAGGGAGGAAGAGAGGTTTGGTTAGCAAGTTTAGCAGAGTAGAAAATAATGTCACCGTTAGGATCCTGGAAAACATTCTGATCAATGAAGTAGGAAAACGGAGCGTTAACATTTGTAAGTAGGGAAGGAATGCTGCTACTCACAGTTGGTGGCCCCTCTACCCGGACAGTAAAAGTTAACGATCCTATATTCTCATCAGGGTCTTTGGCGATAATTTTAATGTCATGATTGCCGATATCTATTTCTTTAGGCTGGCAGAACAAAATTGATTCTCTTTCAAGAATTTGGAGCCCTAAAATGTAATCAAATACATAGATTCTTTTCCCAATTGCCCATAGACCGGAAGGGTTGCCAAATGTATTATACGACCCCATTAAAGTTGGAGAGGATGGGTTTTGAATATTAACAATATTCACATGAGAATCGTAAATTGCGAAGTAGGCAATGTCATCTTTGACAAAAATATTATCTGTGAAATCACCGGTAGTTAAGCTGCCGATTAAAGCTGGTGAAGAGGAATCGCTGACATCAATTATTTGTAGGCCATAAACACCGGTCAGATAAACTTTAGTGTCAACCACAAAGACGCCGCGATTATTGCCAATATAATTACCTATTAATGAAGGAGAGGAAGGGTTGGTGGCGTCAAGGATTTGCATGCCATTAGTCTCTCCTGTAAAATACACGGTTTTATCGACTGCGTACACACCGTAACCATTTCCTGGTGTATCGTAGCTACCGGCTAAAACAGGGGACAAGGGATCTTTGACATCAACAAGTAATAGGCCATTGGTTGCCACATAAGCTATGTCGTTAGCCACATGTATGTCTCGAACTGGACCGTCCAAAGTCAAGCTGCTTAGAAAAATAGGGTCGGTGGGATCTGTGACATTTACTATATGTAAGCCTGGGCTTTTAATTACATAGGCTAGGTTGTCGACGACGTATGCCTGTTGACAAAAATTGTAACGACCAAGCTGGGTAGGAGAAAAAGGGTTGCTAATATCAATAATTTCTAGATGTGACCCTGAAACAAAAGCGATGTTATTAACTACTTGTACTTTCTGCCCTTGAATCTGAAAACTGCCCAACAGCTTCCAAGTTCCTTCATTTAAATTGATCCAAGAAGGCAATGCTAGGCCCCCAGGTTTACCAGCTTCAACGGTAAGGCCTCCAGAATCTGAATCTGCGAAAAAGCGGCTAACAGAAAAAGGATAAGAAAACCAGGAATTAGGAAACGTGGATTGAGGAAGAGGTTTGGTGGTTACTGTGGGGCCTGCCTCGATACTATTTGATTTAAGCATCTCTCCCATTTTGCTATTTTCTAGCTGCGCAAGAACAGCAAAAGCTGAACTGATTGTGGAGCAGATTATTGCCGTCCCTCTTATTACCTGCTGTGTTATTTGAACATTTGGGGAATTTCTTGTAATTTTCATAGCGCTATTCCTGAAGTAAAGGTACGTTTAGAAGCCCCAATTCCGTCCCACCTTTATCCGTGCCCCCCACATCGAATTTTATCTCTTCTAAAATTACACTCCCGCTCCCATAAGCACGGATTGTGTAAATCCCTTTATCGTGAATATTTGGGTCACGAGTGGTTATAACTTTGTTGGTGGCATCGTTATAGCTAAGCCAACTTGGAAGGGGTGTCCCTTCAGAAAGGGGTTTATCGAAGGTCAATAGCTTGGTCCATTTGTTTAAAGGGATGGGCAAACCTAAGAGCGCTTCTTTCCCCAAAAAAGCCTCAACGCTAACAATATCGGATCTGTTTGCTTGAAAGGTATAACTAAATGGAGCGTTGAAGGGGACATTACGAGTTCCCTTGTCATATTTTCCACTGTTTAAAGGGTTGAGGATAAAGCCTCTTTTTTTAACCCACCCAACTGCAAAAGCTGCTAAGCTTAAAGTAGGCCCTACAATTCTAAGGTTTCGCTCCTCGGTCGATGTTCCATGCACACTTAAATCAAAAGAAGAGCAGGCCTCTTCGTCCCCATCAGAAGCGCAGATTTTTATCGGAACCACTTTATCTCTAAAGGCTCCCGTGTCTGAAGGGCCTGGTTTACCCTCTAAAGTCTTGTCGGCAAAAGAGAGCCAATTTGGAAGAGAGCGTCCATTCGTTTTCGCTGCTCTTAAAGCTAAGGGGTCACCATTAGGATCCTTAAAAGTATTGTCAGGAACAACAAGCCGGAAGATTTGGCCTACTTGCGCAAATTGAGTTGAGATACCATTGGCAACTTGCGGTTTTGCATTTTTTTCCACGGTTAGAAAAACAGCGCCAGCGACGGGCTCTTGGACGCCATCGCTGGCTACAATGAGGATATCGTAAGTTCCCTCAGAGTTGTTTGGGGGAACTGCGGCAAGTGTATTTGCTTGGGTATCGAACAGTAGCCATGTAGGGAGAGGGGATCTATCTCCTAAAGTAACTGTATAGAAAACTGCTCCAAGAGGATTGCTGATCATGTCAGGCGGAATGAGGTATAAAAAGGTTCCACCAACCCGGGAAGTTTCTTCTGAGATTGTTTCAATAACGTTTAATGTAAATAAGGTTTCAACCCATCCTCCTTTTGGATCTGTTGCAGTTAACTTAAGGGATAATTGCTCTTTATCTGTAGGAAGAGGTGTTCCTTGAAACTCCAGTCTTGCCCCTACAAAATCTAGCCAATTTGGCAGAAGGTCACCATTTGACTTCGAAGCAAAATAACTAAGGGGTAAGCCGTCATGAGAAATAAAAGTATTCGCTGGTAAAGCAAAAGCGTAAGGATGTCCCACTGAGGCGATTTGGTCGGGTATGGGGTGTTGTAGATCGGGAAATTTTTCTATCTCAAGCAGAAAAGTGGTTGAGGCAGAGGCACCTGCAGCATCAGTAGCTTGTAACTCGATGAGTTTTGTTCCACTGTCACTCATTGATGGGGTTCCGGAAAATTCAAGTGTAGTTGAGTTGAAGCTCAACCAAAAAGGAAGCGAAGAGGTTGTGTAGGTGAGAATATCTTCTTCGTCTGCGTCGGTGAAAGTCTCTTGTGGCACGGTGAAGGAAAAAAGAGTGTCGACGTCGACAGGAAGATTAGGAATAGGATTTGAAACCACAGGGAAGTGTTCTACAAATAAAGAGAATTTAGTGGTAGCCGTGGCAGGGATCAACCCGTCAAATGCCGAGATTTCAACAGTGTAGTTTCCTCTGTCGGTTTCAGAAGGAGTACCAGAGAAAATGCCAATGGGCGAAAAACTAAGCCAGGTTGGGAGCGAGCTTTGGTTCGCAAGTTTGTAGGAGAAAAATATGATGTCACTGTTTGGGTCTGGAAAGGCGCTTTGGTTAATAAAGTGGGAAAAGGGGGTGTTGATGTCTGCTAGTTGGTTGGGAAGAGTTCCGCTCAGAGTCGGTGGCCCTTGGACCTGTAGGGAGAAGGATAAGGATACGGAGTTTTGGGTGGGATCTGTTGCAGTGATATCGATTTCGTAATTTCCTATATCTTCTTGATCAGGGATACCAGAAAGAATCGATCCGATTTCAATGATGTGCAGACCAGATGTATGGTATGCAACATATGCTACATGTCCGACTGCGTGAACTCCATATGCATCACCCGGCGTATCATAATTACCAATGAAAAATGGCGAAGAGGGATTGGTGACATCAGCAATTGTTAAACCCCCAGTACTACTAGCGATATAGGCTAAATTATTAACCACATAGATCTCAGAATTGCAGCAATCGGGTGATGGTATTGATAACGTGGAGACCTCAACAGGAAAAGAGGGATTAGAGATGTCAATAATTGTAAGGTCGTATTCTCCTAGGTAAGCAAAGTTATCTGCTACATGCACACCAGCTGTCGAATACTGCGTATAAAAATCGGTAATGAGGACAGGAGAGGAAGGGTCGGATACATCAATAATAATTAAATTTGACCAATCAAGCAAATAAGCTACCTGTTTGCCCACAGATACATCTACATTCGAAAAGGTTATTTCATAAGGATAGCTACCAACAAGGGCAGGAAGGGATGGATCGCAGACATCGACAATTTGCAGGCCAACGCCAAAGTCAGCAATATATGCCAGACCATCGACAACATGCACAGCATACGCTTCACCCGGCGTATCATAGGCGCTAAACAGGATTGGAACGGCAGGGTCAGAGGCATCAATAATATGAAGGCCTGAGCTTCCGACAGCAGCATAAACCACATTGCCGCCCGCATCAAGATCAACAATCGCCTCAGGTAAAGTGTAAGTGCTAAGTAATGTGGGAGAAAGGGCGATGCTGATATCAATTATTTGGAGGTAAAGGCCATCTGCAACATAGGCTTTGTTTCCAGCAACACGAACGCGAGTCCATTCTCCACGAGTACTTATGCGGCCCAAGAGATTCATTCCGGATCGTTCTAAGTTGACCCATGCAGGTAATGTCGATTTGCCCTTCTCCACAGCATCTACTGTTAAACCTCCCGATTCAGGGTAGGAAAAAAAGCTACTGGCTGCAAATGAGTAGCTAAAGAGGTGGTTTGGAAGTGCAATTTGTCGATTGGGACCTGCAACGACTTCTATACCCGTTGTGAGACGCCGTCTCTGTAGCTCTGCCGCCTCTCTTCGAACTGCTGTTTGCGCAAGAGCTGAGCCAAAGACAGCGGAAAGAACAACCGCCCCTCTGACAGCTTGTTGAGTGAACGGTCTATTAACGCTTAAATCATATCTGCCTATTTTCAATGGTCTATTCCTTTTCTGTTCTACAGACTACAAGGCGGATTTTTTCGACAATTACATCACCACTGGCGTAGGCACGGATTGTATAGACGCCTTCGTTGTCATCTGTAGGAGAATATTTACTTTCGAGTCTGTTTTTTCCTTGATCGTATTTCAGCCAATCGGGGAGGGGAGCTCCGCCGGGAATAGGTTTGTCGAAAAAAAGCCACTGTGTCCACCAGCTTTTCTTAATCGGAAGCTCAAATAGGGTTTTTGTTCCTTGGTAGGTTTGGATTCGGACAATTTTAGATTTATCCACCTGAAACGGATAGTTAAAATCCTTACCAAGGAGGGCATTACGTGTTCCTTTATCATATTTTTTGCGGTTTAACTGGTTGAGGATAAGGCCTCTTTTTTTTACCCACCCAAATCCTAATGCTGCAAAGCTGGAAAGAGGCGCTAAAATATTAACAGCAGTTTCTTCTCGCGATGTGCCCTGTACACTAACATCAAAAGGGGAGCAGACCTCCTGATCCCCATCAGATGCGCAGATTTGCAAGGGGATAGTCTTATCGCTAAAGGCACCTGTGTGTGATGGTCCCGGCTTACCCTCCAATGTTCTATTTTGAAAACTGAGCCAACTTGGAAGTTTGGCTCCAGTTGCTTTTAAGGCGGTTAGTGTTAGAGGGTCATCATTTGGATCTGTAAAGGTATTATCGGGAACCACAAAACGGAATTTTTGATCTACTTGTGCCACTTGGTTTGAAATTCCATTGGAAATTTGTGGTCTTGCATTATGACCAACTTTTAGAGAAACGGTTCCAAGCACAGGGTTTTCTGTGCCGTCATCCGCAGAGATGAGGATATTGTAATTTTCCTTTGCACTAGAAGGGGGAACGCCGCTTATGATATTTTTATCTGCATCGAATATCATCCAAAAGGGAAGGGGCGAGTAGTCTCCTAGTGTGACCGTGTAGCTAACGGGTCCTTGGGGGTTGCTGATCATATCATCCGGGATTGTGAAGACAAACGTCCCTCCAAAACGGGTAACTATCTCAGAAAGTGGGGACGCCACATTTAATTGGAAGACGCTTTCCGTCCACCCCCCTTTAGAATCTTCAGCAACTAACCTTAATGATGCTACTCCTTTGTCTGTTGGCTGTGGCGTTCCGTAAAACTCTAACCTCATTTCTGCAAACTCTAGCCAATTTGGCAAGGGACTCCTGTCGGATTTTGTAGCGCGATAGCGCAGCTGGGAGCCATCAGGTGAAGAAAAGGTATTTCCAGGTACCGCGTAAGTATAGGGAAGTCCTACTGCAGCAACTTGACCGGGAACGGGAATAAGTAAATCTGGAAAGTGACCAACCTCAAGTCTAAAGGTAGTGGAGGCGGTTGCTCCTACGGGATCGGTAGCGAAAATGTCGATAAATGCAACCCCTATATCACTACTCAAAGGTGTTCCAGAGAAAGCTCGTCTGTTCGAGTTGAAAAACAACCAACTCGGGAGATTAGAGGTGGTATATAACAGAGCGTCGTTATCGTCTGCATCGGTAAAAGTTCCATCTACGGTCAAGGAAAAAGACCTATCTATTCCAGCTGCTTGGTTGGGTATAGAAGTTGAAACCTCGGGAAAATGTTCCACAAATAGAGAAAATATTGTAGTCGTAGCACCTGGAACCCTTCTATCCAATGCGGAGACTTCTACAGTTAAGTTGTCCCTATTTGCCGCTTTAGGGGTCCCAGAAAAGATCCCATCAGGAGAAAATTCTAGCCAAAGAGGTAAAGGGTCTTGGTCTTGTAGCCTCGCTGAGTAGAAGATAACATCGTTATTTAGATCTTCGAAGACACTTTGGTCAATAAGGTAGGAAAAGGGTGCGTTGATATTTACTGCTTGGCTTGGGATGTAACTATTCACCATGGGTAAGCCTTCGACCCGGACAGTGAATGTTAAAGAGGCTTGATTTCCATCAGGATCTGTGGCAATGAAATCAATTTCGTAATTACCAATATCCTTTAAACTGGGGATTCCTCTCAAAGATAATTTGGGATCAAAGATGTGTAGACCAAAATTTCGGTCCGTTGCAAAAATCTGGTTGCCCATTGCAGACACAGCAAGAACGTCACCAGGAGTTTGATACCTGTTTATGAAACTGGGGGAAAACGGATCTTCGATATCTATAGCTTCTAAACCAAGATTGTTGTGAGCAATATAGGCGACATTATTAGCTACACAGAGGTCATTTCCATCAACTTGTAGGTCATAACTTCCAACGAAGATTGGAGAAGATGAATTAGAGATATCTACTATCTGAAGGCTGGGGCTTTCATCTAGGACATAAGCGGTATTTCCGGCTACATACACATGGGTAGCTTCGCTTGGAGTAGGGAAACTGCTGGTTAAAAAAGGAGAAGAGGGGTCGCTAACATCAAGGACTAATAGGCCCGAACTACCGCTAGCGACGTAGGCGTAATTTCCAACCACTGACACACTATTCGCGTTGCCTAATGTATCAAAGACGCTCAGTCGGTCGGGGGAAGAGGGGTCAGCCACGCTGACAATCTCCAAGAAGCGGCCATCAGTAGCAAGGTAAGCGGTGCTATCGACCACAAAAACTTCACGAAATGGACCAATAGAATAACACCCAAGTAAGCTCGGTGAAGGCAGGGTGGAGACATCAATAATTTCTAGGAAAAGACCCTCAAAGCCAGTCAATACATATCCCAAGTTATCAACTACATACACTCCGGTTGCATGTTGGTATTTGGGAAGGTAGCTGCCGATTAAAGAAGGAAAAGCGGGGTTAGTGATATTAAAAATGGAGAGGCCTTCATGGTAATCTGCTACATAAGCTGTTTCGCCCACTACATGGACTCCTTTTGCTTCTCCTGGCGTATTTATTGCTCCTAAAAGAGTAGAATCTTCGCTTTTTAAGCTCATCCAAGACGGAAGTGCTGAGGAGTCTTTCTCGACAGCTCGAACGGTAAATCCTGTATGGTTAGAGTCTGAAAATAAGCTTTCTGGAGAGAACAGGAAGGAAAACATGCTTTTAGGAAACGCAGACTGAGGGGGAGGGATTGCGATAGCTTTGGGCCCCATTGGCAAGCTCTGTCTTTCCAATTGTCCAAGAGCTGCAAATACAGAGCTCACAGTGGATAGAAGAATTGCTGAGCACCGCACTACCTGTTGAGCAAACTGTCCGTTGCTTTTTAGATTTTTATTTTCTACTTGCATCGATTTCTCTTCAACTTGAGGAGACACTGAATACCTCGCGAAGGGCCGCTTTTTTTACACCGAACACCTCAATTTTGCAAGCCCCCTACTGCCAACAGTATGCGAACTTGCAAAATTCCAAAACTTGAGGCAAAATCATCGAAAAATCGGCCTGCACGAATTAATCAGTGTCTCCCTAAAGAAGCTGCATCTCACCAGCTTCATCTATATTTCCGGCGACAAGGCGGATTCGTTCAAGTATGATTTCGCCTTGACCCATTAGATCTATTGTATAAACGCCCTCGTCTCCTATTTGACATCCTGTTTCACTTGTCAGTAAATTCTTCTCATCGTTATATGTTAACCAGTAGGGGGTTCTTTGACTCTTTGGCAGCTGTTTATCAACTTGCCAAAAGGTGGCACACTTTGCCTGCTGCATGCATTTAGGTAGAGGGATAAGAGACTCTTTCCCTCTATAGCTTCTGATCTCAACTATCTTCTCTTTCTCAGTATTAACCCCAATATTCAACTTTTCACCATAGTCTACAGTTATCGAATCTCTCGTAAAACTGTTTTTGTAGAATCGGTTCAATATAACGCCTCTTTTCGTATACCAACCATACATAAGAACAGCGCCACTTCCAAGAGGCCCGGCAATACTTAACGCCAACTCTAGATTTGAAGTCCCTTGAACCGTTAGATCAAGAGGAGTACAAATTTCTTCTTGTCCATCATCCGCGCAAACTTTTAGGTGATATGTCTTATCGCTAAAATCTCCTGTATCTGAACGGCCAGGGTTTCCAATAAAAACATTTCCATCCGTTTCGAAGCTAAGCCAAGATGGAAGAGGACGCTCATCAACTCGTCTTGCTGCGAGAGTAAGAGGGGTACCATTAGGATCTAAAAATGTGTCGGCGGGGACGACAAAGCGAAACTCTTGTAAGATTTTAGCAAATTGCGTCGCAATTGGGTTCTGCACTTGAGGAGGGTCATTCTCTTCAACTTGGATAAAGAGTGCACCATTGACTGGATTTTGAATACCATCGTCTGCCGTTACTATTAAAGAGAGAGCATCATCTGTTACTGGGGTGCCATCAAAAACACCAGAGATAGGATTTAGATTCATCCAGCTGGGCAGCGGTGTACCGTCCTCTCTTAAAGCGCTGTAGGAAACTGAGCCAGCTGGAGTAAATAGGGAGCCAAAAGAGACCGCAAAAGAAAAAGGGCTTCCTATTTGTAGGTTTTCTTGACCTAAGAAATCGGTCACAGTCAGGTTAAAAAAAGCCTCTGCATATGCCATTTTTGAGTCTTCTACTCGAACTTTTATCGAAAGGGGCCCTCTATCTGAAATCAAAGGTGTCCCTAAAAACTGCCGTTGACCTTCCTTAAAGAATAGCCAATTAGGCAGAGGATTGCCACTTTCTGTTGTCGCAGAGTAGAATAAAACAGGATCATCAAGATCTGCAAAACTGTTGGGGGGAATAGAGTAGAAAAAGGGATAATCGATAGCTGCTAGCTTTGAAGCAATAGGATTCACAAGTTCGGGAAAATGTTCGACGATAAGATTAAATTCCGCCTGAGCCTCTCCCCCCACGCTATCATGAGCCAAAACAGATATTTTACTAGTTCCCGCATTAGAAGATTGAGTAACGCCGCTAAAGGAGAGATCTGTAGAGTTAAAGTCAACCCAAGAAGGCAATGAGCCGCCGGTACCGAATGCCGAGTAAGTCAGAAGATCTCCACTGTCTGCATCAAAAAAAAGCCCCGAAGGAAGATAAAATTGAAAAGGGACATCTATATTTAGAACTTGATCAGGAATTGATAAAACAGTTTCTGGAAAATGATCTACAATTAGTGAAAAAGTGCTCTTCGCGGTCCCCGCTGAAAAGGCATCGTGCGCTATTATAGAAAATGTATGATTTCCTACATCTACTGATGGAGGTAAACCTGACAAAATTCCGATCGAAGAGAACTGTAACCAAGTAGGTAGAGGGTCTACTCCATCTGAGGCTAGGTTATAAAAAATGACATCCTCATTTGGATCAGAAAAGGCATCCTGGTCTAAAAAGTAACTAAACTGCTCTCCAACGTTTACAAGCTGTGAAAGAAAAGGGTTGTTTACAACGGGTGGTCCCTCAACCCTTACAGTAAAAAGAGAGGTTGCTTGTAGTTGATCTTGATCAGTCGCAAGGAGTTCAAGGCGATAGTTTCCAATGTCACTCGCTGTTGGATTTCCACTGAGTTCAACGCCAATTTTGGATCCACCCATTTCATCTGCTGTAAAAACAGCGTAGCTACCGACAATTTCTAACAGTGTAATCGTTTCAAGAGGTATTGCGTAACCATCATCGTAATCTTCAATAATAAAAGTGTCGATTGCACCTTTCCAAACAGGTGAAGAGGCGTTACTGACATCAACAGTATGCAGAGCCGCATCTACGAAGCCATTCCAGTTTAAATCTCGGACATAAGCAAAATTTCCAGCAACTCGCGCCGATTCCACAGAAAACTGTGGAAAGCTTGCTCCGCCAACAAATTGAGGATTTCCAGGATCGCTAACATCTATAATTTTCAATCCATCCAACTGACAGGCAATAAAAGCTAACCCTCCCAAAAGCTTCACGTCTAAGGCATCACAAGGGCCTTCCCAAGATCCAACTAAAATGGGTGCGCTTGGATCTTGAACATTGATGACCTGTAACCCTGAACCAAGACAAGAAACAAATGCGAAGTCGTCTCTAACCTCTAAACTTGTTGCATTGCCAGCTGTTACAAATGTGCTTATGGTTTGAGCAGGTGCTCCAGAAATATCAATCATTTCCAAACCTGCTCCTCCAGCAGCTAGAAAAATGGTATCATCAATAACCTGGATATCCAACCCCTCTTCTGAAGTTGTTATTGTCTCGATCAAGTTAATTGAAGCGGGATTACTGAAGTCTAAAACCTGAATTTCCTTAGATTTGGTAGGAATATAGGCTCGATTTTCATTTACAAATAGTTTTTCAGCATCGTCCACCCCGGTAAAGCTTCCCAGTAATAGAAGATTTTCGGAGTTATGAAAGTCAAATATAGAGAAATCATAAGATAAATAATTCCTCTCAACAGTAAACAAATTTTGACCAATTGCATGCAATGAGTAAGGATACGGAGAATCGTCTAATTGAAAATCTGTAACCTGGTCTGCAGTATCGTCGATACTGATCCAATTCGGAAGAGCGACTCCATCAGCTCCCTGTACTTTAACAGCTAGAGGTCCACCCTCTGGATCAGAAAAGAAATCGAGGGGGGAAAAGGAAAATGAAAAGGCATTTCCTGGAACAGTAGATTGCTGAGGAACAACACCCTGCAGCTGCGGCGCCTGCAGAGAACGGCGTGCTATTGAAGCCGTTTTGACATCAACCTCATTCCCTTCCCTTGCCAACGCAGTGCCAGCATAGAAACAGGTCCCTAAAACGGTAGCGCCCCTCAAAAGTTGCCAAGGGAGTGATAAGAAACCAAAACCTTTTCCATTAATATCCATACAATTTACCTAATTTAAATTTCTAACATCTCTCCATCGCAAACGTCTCTTCTGCCAAAGCCTACCTGCAGCTCAAATTCCTCTAAAATAGTCCCTCCCTTTCCATAGGCTCGGATGAGCAGAGTTGTCTGATCTGTAGAGGAGGGGCTACTTACACTAATAAGAGAGTTCTTCGCTTCGTTAAATTGCAGCCAGTAGGGTAATAGGGCTCCCCCTCCTAATGGAGCGGGCTCTTCGAGAATTTTTACAAACCTATTATTTCGTGCTTTGTTAGGGAGTAAACCA
>JAJFMK010000155.1 GCA_021772215.1 Chlamydiota bacterium
GTGTTCCGGAGAAAATCCCAATAGATGAGAAACTAAGCCAAGAAGGCAGAGCGTTTTGGTTTGTTTGCTTTGCTGAATAAAAGACCACGTCATCATTGGGGTCAGGGAACACGTTTTGGTCGATGAAGTAGTTGAATGGAGTGCCTATATTTGCAAGTTTATTAGGGATCGAGCCAACTGCTGTCGGTGGGCCCTCCACACGGACAACAAACGTAGATGAAGCGGTGTTTAGATCTGGGTCTGTAGCAATGAGCTCTATTTCATAGTTGCCGATAGCGGTTTTACTAGGAATGCCAAAAAATTGCAGTCGTTTTTCGGCGATATGTAGGCCGGAAGTATAGTCAGCGACGTAGGCAAAGTTGCCAATCACATGCACGCCTCTAGCTTGGCCTAGCGTATCATAGGTCCCGGCTAAAGTGGGTGCAGAGGGGTTGGTAACATTAATGATTTGCAAGCCGCTGCCATCAGCCACATAGGCAAAGTTGCCTACGACGTACACGCCATAAGCATGGCCAAGCGTATTATAGGTCCCAGCTAATGTGGGAGTAACGGGGCTACTCACATCGATAATTTGCAGGCCGGAAGTATAATCAGCGGCATATGCAAAGTTGCCTGCGACGTGCACACCATAAGTATTGCCAAGCGTATTATAGGTCCCAGCTAATGTGGGAGTAACGGGGTTACTCACATCGATAATTTGCAGGCCGGAAGTATAATCAGCGACATAGGCAAGGTTGCCTACGACGTGCACGCCATATGCACTACCTAACGTGTTATAGGTCCCAGCTAAAGTGGGAGTGGCGGGGTTACTCACATCGATAATTTGCAGGCCGGAGGTATAATCAGCGACATATGCAAAGTTGCCTACGACGTGCACGCCATAAGCACTACCTGTTGTATCAAAGGCTCCTAAAAAATGGTGATCTTCATATTTCACCAACCAACCAGGTAGAGTTTGTTCCCCTTTTTCAAATGTGCTTAGGGTAAATCCATCGGAATCTCCATCGACGAAATAGTCTCTTGGAGAAAGCGATAAAGTGAAGATGGTTTCAGGAAATACAGATTGTGGAGGAACAACTGATATAATCGCAGGAGGGATTCCCACTCTTCTCACCTCGCGACCGGTTAAACCGGTTGCAGTGGTCTCTTGGGCTCCAACTAGTCCTAAAAATGTTGATCCCACAACTGCAGTAAGTAGAGCAGATGTGCGAGATAGCACAGCAAAAGAGGGTCTCCGAAGTTGGCCATGAGTTTGTTTTGTTTTTGCGGGTTCTTGTGCTTCGCAAGCCAAATAGTGACCAGCATTTTCTATCCACGTTTGTAATTGCATTGTTTTTGCATTCCTATTTCATGTTATTTTACATCGAATTCATTTCGAATTTTTTTCCATTTTGATCACCCACGTTGAATTGAACCTCTTCAAGGATTACTTCCCCGTGACCAAAGACGCGTATTGTGTAGAGACCGACATCTTCTAAGCGTGGTGAGTAGTTGCTTGCTAGTTGGTTTTTTGCCGCATCGTATTTTAACCAGTCGGGTAGTAAGCTGCCACCGGTGATGGATTTGTCATGTTTTAGCCAATCTAGCCATCCCCTTTGGTCAAGAGCTTTTGGAGCTGGAAGGCCGGCAAGCATCCTTGTGCCTTCAAAGGCTTTTACTAATTTGATCTTGCTCTTAGGAGCTTCAAGCTTGTAGTTGAACGGCTGACCAATAGAGACATTTCTAGTTCCCTTATCGTATTTTTCGCGGTTCCAGGGGTTGAGGAGGAGGCCTCTCTTTTGGTACCAGGCGATGCCAAGACCAGCAACTGTTGCAAGAGGGCCAAATATTATTAAGGTTTGTTCTTCTGTAGATGTTCCTTGCACGCCTAAGTCAAGGACGGTGCATGCCTCTTGATCACCATCAGTTGCACAGATTTGTATCGGGACTGTTTTATCACTAAAAGCACCCGTGTCACCGGGGCCTGGTTTTCCCTCTAATGTTCGATCTGTAAAGGTTAGCCACGAAGGAAGCGTCCTTCCATTGGCTCTCTTTGCACTCAGGCTGAGTAAGTCACCGTTTGGATCAACAAAGGTGCTATCGGAAACGATAAGTCTAAATGTCTGCCCCACTTGAACGACTTGGTTGGATAGGGGATTTGCCACTGTTGGTCCTGCGTTGAGGCCAACAGTTAAGGAGACAGTGCCTAGAACAGGGGCTTGCACACCGTCATCTGCTGTCACTAATATGTTGTAGGTTCCTTCTGAGTTGCTGGGAGGGACTCCGCTGATAGCATTCGTTGCAGTATTGTGGGTAAGCCACGGTGGTAGAGCAGACCCATCGTCAAGATCTACTGAGTAGATGACTGGTCCAAGAGGCGAGCTGATCATGTCGCTTGGTATTGTATAGACAAAGGAGCCGCCCACACGCGCGATTTCTTGAGATAGCGCATCAATCACGTTGAGAGAGAAGGGGCTCTCAGCTGTTCCCCCTTTTGGGTCTTCTGCAATTATTTTTATGGCGACATTGCCCTTATCAGAGGGCTGCGGCGTCCCTTGGAATTCAAGCTTTGGCCCCACAAATCCAAGCCATGCGGGAAGAAAGCTCCCATCTGCTTTTGTAGCTCTATAGGAAAGGTGCTCTCCCTGAGGTGTGGAAAAGGTATTTCCAGGTACGGCGAAAAGGTAGGGAGTTCCAATAGTAGCATGCTGGTTGTTAATGGGGTTTAGTAAAGCAGGAAATGGACCTATAGCCAAAGTGAATGTTGTAGAGGCGACAGCTCCGGGAGTATCTGTTGCGCTTACCTTGATTGTGATGGAGCCGGTATCGCTGTCTGTAGGAGTTCCTGAAAAGTGACGCGTTGCGGGGTTAAAGTTTAGCCAAGAAGGCAGTGGATTACCACTAGCAAGGGTGGCACTATGTGAGAGAGTATCCCCTACATCTTGGTCAGAAAATGTTTGAGAGGGCAATGTGAATGAGTAGGGTTGGTCAAGATCGGCTGCCTGATTTGAGATGGGCGCTATAACTTTTGGAAAATTCTCTACGATGAGAGTGAAGTTTGTGGAGGCCTTTTGCGTAACAATCCTATCATAAGCAAAGATGTCTATGTTGTAGGTGCCTGCGTCAGATGATTGAGGCATTCCGGAGAAAATGCCAATAGGTGAGAAACTAAGCCAAGAGGGCAGAGCGTTTTGGTTTGTTTGCTTTGCTGAGTAAAAGACCACATCGTCATTAGGGTCCAGGAACACGTTTTGGTCAATGAAGTGGCTAAATGGAGTGTCAATATTTGCAAGTTTGTTAGTGATGAAGCCAGTAGTCAACGGGGGACCCTCCACACGGATAGCAAACGTAGAAGAAGCAGTGTTTAGATTGGGATCTGTGGCAATGAGTTCTATTTCACAGTTGCCGATATCGGCTTTACTAGGAATGCCAAAGAGTTGCATTCGTTCCTCGAAGATTTGCAGGCCCGATGCGTCATCAGCGACATAGGCGAAGTTGCCTAAGACGTGTACGCCATAAGCATAGATTGGCGTGTCATAGGCCCCAGCTAATGTGGGGGCTGCGGGGTTATTAACATTGATGATCTGCAGACCGGAATCACCATCAGCGACATAGGCGAGGTTTCCAACGATTTGTACGCCATAAGATTTGCCTGGCGTGTCATAGGTCCCAGCTAATGTGGGTGCTGCGGGGTTACTCACATTAATAATTCGCAAGCCGAATGAGTCATTAGCGACATATGCAAAGTTGCCACTGACGTGCACGCCATAAGCATAGCTTAGCATGTCATAGGTCCCAGCTAATGTAGGTGCTGCGGGGTTACTCACATCAATGATTTGCAGGCCGGATCCGTAATCAGCCACGTAGGCAAAGTTACCTAAGACGTACACGCTACGAGCACTGCCTGGCGTATCATAGGTCCCAGCAAAAGTCGGGGCAGCGGGGTTACTCACATCGATGATTTCCAGGCCGGAAAGATAAACGGCGACATAGGCGAAGTTGCCTACGACATGCACGCCACGAGCGCTGCCTGTTGTGTCTAAGGCTCCCAGTAATTGGTGATCTTCATAATTCAATTCCAACCAACTAGGTAGCGTCTGCAGCCCTTTTTCAATTGCGCTTAGCGTGAATCTACTGGAATCTGGATCAACGAAATAGTCGTTTGGGGAAAGTGATAAACTGAAGATAGTTTCAGGAAGTACAGATTGTAGAGGAACAATTGATTTGACCTCAGGAGGGACTCCGGCCCTTCTCGTTTCGCGGCCTGCCAGATTGCTTCCAATGGTCTCTTGGGCCTTAGCTAACCCGAAGAATGTAGATCCCACAACTGCGCTAAGTAGCGCTGATGCGCGAGAAAGCGCAGCAAAGGAGCGCCCTTGTAGTTGGCTACTTGACTGCTTCCTTTCATTGGGCTGTTCGTTTTGGCACCATAATGAGTGCATTGCATTTTCTAGCCACATTTGTAATTGCATTGCTATGTTTCCTGAATTGATTGTTGGTGAATTTAGAGCTTTTTTCCAGTTCACTTTCGTTAGAAAAATAGAGCATTCTAAGCTTCACAGTAAATTTAGAATACTTTAGTCCACTATAGTGGACCCCTTTGTCTAGACAATTGTTCTCGTTGAACTTGTTTACCTCTTAGTTTTTTCATTTACAGTTTCTTCCTTTGGAGAAAAATACTGAGAGTATTTCCTTTTAGGAACCGTGTGGCTAACCCCCTACTCCAGAGCTAAATACCCTTCGTGATCCGAAGGAGGCCAGCCTTATCCCCCCATGGGGGGATCGCGCGCCGACAAATTGACGGCCTTCATTTCTTCAAAATATAATGTACCTCATATGGCGTTTTGTACTCAAGTGCCTGATGCGGTCTCTGGGTATTGTAAAATTGAAAGTAATTTCTGATACCAATCCGAGTTTCTTTAACATTTTGATAAACAAATAGAAGTACGTTTTCATATTTTACTGATCTCCACAAGCGTTCGACAAAAATATTGTCGAGTGCGCGTCCTCGACCATCCATACTGAATTGAATGCCTTTGCTGAGCACTGCATTCACAAACTCTTGTGAAGAAAACTG
>JAJFMK010000156.1 GCA_021772215.1 Chlamydiota bacterium
CCTAGCTGGTTGACCTTCACTCCGGGAACAAGAACTTTTAGTGCTGCGGCAACAAGTAAGCCTGAGGGCCTGCATGAAATTACGCTGACTGCTGACGATGGACGAATGGGCAGCTGGAGCCACACCTTTTTAATGGGTGTAGGCGAAAATCCTCAAATAATCAATCCTCTTACGGATCAGGGCATTGATATCGGCAGAAGTTATGTGAGGGATATCTCCTCTGGATTTGCTGGAGGCTCTTATCCCTACTCATTTGCGGTGACACAAACGGGTGGCTTGGCGCGCCCCTCTTGGCTATCTCTTAGTAATATTCCAAGCTATGTTGGAGGGTATAACACGCCTGGGAATGCCTTCGCTTTGATTGTTGAGAACCAGATTGCTTATGTTGCTGATGGTAGCTCTGGGCTTCAGACGATTGACGTCAGTGATCCAACACAGCCGACCCTACTAGGAAACTTTAACTTCGACGGCTCAGATGGTGCACTGGATTTAGATCTAGTTGGAAGCCGAGCGTATGTGGCATTTGGCCTGTCAGGCACCCGGATTTTGGATGTTACCAATCACGCTAGCCCAACTCTTTTAGGAAGCTATGACACAACGGATGCGGCTATCTCCGTTAGGGTTTCGGGGGATTTAGCCTTTATTGCCGATAGATATTCAGGTCTTAAAGTCATCAATATCAGTGACCCGGCAAACCCGCTCTATGTTGGTGGTTATGACACGCCTGGTCAGGCTTTAGACTTACAGCTAATTGGAAACATTGCCTATGTTGTGGACTACGACTATGGTCTTCAGATCATTGACGTCAGCGATCCGACCACGCCAGTCCGTCTAGGGTACTATGATGCCAGTGGTTATACTATACGAAGAGTGACGGTCCAAGGCGATTTAGCTTACCTTGCAAGCTATAATAATGGTCTTCTCATACTAAATATCAATGATCCAGCAATACCCTACTTTGTAGGAAGTTACAATACAGCTGGATCTGCTACCAAAGTGGAGGTCAAAGGGAACCTAGCCTATGTGGCAGACTACAGTGGTGGTCTTACCATTATCGATGTCAGAGATCCTACAAAGCCCACACTAGTGAAAGTGTATAGCGCTTCAGACTATGTCTACGGTGTTAACGTCATCGATAACTTAGCCTATTTAGCTGTCGATGATTCTGGAGGACTGCAGATCGTTGATCTGTCGAAGTGGCAGCTGTCTGGAACGCCATCTGAGAGCGACATGGCACTGCTTTCTCTCGATGTTAAAGTTGAAGATGCGCTCGGCTTTGGAGCCACAGATACCTTTAGTTTAGATGTTCAGCACTATCCGACATTGGTTAATCCAATAGATTCACAGATATTATATGTCGATGAACCTAACAGCATCACCATTCCAGCCAACACTTTCAATGATGTCGATGGCGATCCTTTGACTTACACAGCGACGCTGTCTGACGGTTCACCGCTCCCTAGCTGGTTAACACTTGATTCACAAACTGGCATTTTTTCTGGGCAGCCGTCTATGAGAAGAGGGGATCCTATGAGATTGAAGTCATCGCAAACGATGGACGAATGGGTACTAGCAGTGCGCAGTTTGCTGCCAATGTGGGGTTGGCTCCGATTGTCATTAACCCTATTTCTCCTCAAGGAGCCGTTCCAACTATCCCCTTTGCTTTACCCATAAATGCAACAGATCTTTTTAAGGATTTTGAAGAGCTGCCTCTCACACTTGAGGCCTTTACTACTGAAGGAGATCTACCTCTATGGCTAAACTTTAACGAGATCATACAAACATCTAACCCAGGAGGCACTTGGAACCTGTTTGGTACCCCCGCTGATACCGATATCGGTACCATCTCTGTAAATATTGTAGGAACGAATTCACTAGGCTTTCCAGGTAACGCTTTTTTTGATCTTTATGTAAGCTATATTCAGCTTTTGAACCCCATTCCTAACCAACAAGCAAGTGTTGGCGTCCTTTTTGACTACGCATTTCCTACTGACACTTTTGTCGACTTCAACGGAGACCCACTGACCTATATTGCTAAACTTGATGATGGCACAGTTTTGCCCTCTGACGGTTTTTGGATACAATTTAATCCCTCTCTAAGACGTTTTTCGGGAATTCCCTCTATTAATGATAAGGGGATATATCAGCTCTTTGTTTCAGCGGACAATGGGAATGGAGGAGAGCGCATTAGCACATTTAATATTGATGTTCTTAACCAGTCTCCCACCCTAACTATTCCTATCCCAGACCAGTCAATCTCTGTTGCAAAGCCCTATTCGTATCAGGTTAACCCAAGCTCGTTTAGTGAACCTGATGGTGAAATTTTGACCTATGAAGCTATGCGAGAAAATGGAGTTTCTCTTCCTAGTTGGCTCAGTTTTGACTCTAACAGCTTAATCTTCTCAGGGACACCACCCGAGTTTGTCTTCGAAAGCATAAAGTTAACCGCTGCAGATCCATACGGAGCAACAGCGTCTGAGATATTTTCTATCAATGTTACTAACAGCGCTCCCTATGTCAGTGAGCAGGTCCCAACTCAGGAGGCGATTTTAGGGATTCCCTATTCCTATGCCTTCTCTTCAAATACCTTTACTGATCCCGATGCTCATCAGCTGTATTACACTGCAACGAATAACGGCACCTCTCCGCTTCCGCTATGGTTAGCCTTTGATGCACCTACGAGAACCTTTTCAGGGTTGGCAGAGCTGTCGGATAAGGGGTCACTTCTTATTGAATTGACAGCTGATGATACTTTCGGCGGAAAGGCGAGTGCGCATTTTCAGATGCAAGCAACTAATCATCCTCCAACTCACTCGACCTCCATTAATGATCAAACCGTAATTCCAGGCGAGGAGCTGAATTTTTCTCTTCCACTCGACACCTTTACTGATCCAGATGGACATCCTTTAACCTACTCCGCTAGTGTGGGCGGCTCCTCTTCTCTTCCCTCGTGGTTAACGTTCACTTCATCTACTTTGACTTTTAAAGGAACGCCGGGTTCAAACGATCGCGGCGATTTATTATTAGTCGTTCAGGCAAATGATGGATATGAAGGGAAGGATACGCTTTCGTTTAATCTTGAGGTATATAATGGCTCTCCCAACCTAAATATTCCTCTTACTGATCAACTAGTTATCATTGGGTCTCCATTTGATTATACTTTTCCAATAAATACCTTTTTAGATCCAGAAGGCGATAGCCTGACATTCGTAGCTCTTTTAACGGACAATCGTGCCTTGCCCGGCTGGCTTTCATTCAATGCTGCGACGCGGACCTTTTCAGGGCTACCTCAAGATGAGGATCGAGGGCTGAGTGAAATTCGACTGACAGCATACGATCCCTTTGGAGGCAGTGCGAGCGATGTATTTACTGTAACGATGCCAAATGAGGCACCTACTGTCTCAAACCCGATTCCAGATCAAGAGATCAACGTCTCTCAATCCTACTCCTATTCCATCCCTCCAGATAGCTTTTTTGACGTCGAAGGAGATCTCCTCAGCTATTCTGCGCGTCTAGCAGGAGGGGAAAATCTACCAACTTGGCTCAATTTTGTAGAAGAGGGCGTTCCTACCTTTTCAGGCATTCCAAACTCCGGTGACCAAAAGATATACCAAATAGAACTATTGGCTGATGATGGCGTTGGAGGCATTGGCGTTAGTCCCTTTGATCTTACTGTCCTAAACAGAGTGCCAGTAGTTAATGGCGCAATTTCCAATCAATTAGTAAATGTAAATCAACAGTTTAGTCTCAATGTAGACAGCTCAATTTTTTTCGATCCTGATGGCGACCCATTGAATTACAGCGCGGCTAGGGTTGATGGAAATTCTCTGCCCAACTGGCTTTACTTCGATCCTGAAGCTCTCACTTTTTCTGGAACGCCGCAAAATGATGATCGAGAGGTTATAGCAATTCAGCTCAAAGCTGAGGATGTTGTTAGCGATTATGCAACCGCATCTTTTGATCTCAGAGTGAATGGCTCTCCAGTCGTTGAACAGCCCCTATCGACCCAGGTTGTTACCGTTGGGGAGGAGTTTGGTTTGAATCTAGTTGAGAAAGGGACATTTGGCGACGCTGACGGAGATGAGTTATCGTACTTTGCCAACCTTTCAAATGGATCACCACTTCCTTCTTGGCTGAGCTTTATTGGAAGTGAGGGAGTTTTTAGTGGGACACTGGATAGCGGGAATCATGAGACCCTTATAGTTAAAGTAGACGCCTCGGACGGATATGGTGGCAGCGCTTCTCATACATTCTCTTTAAATGTTGCTAATCAATTGCCTCAAGCAACGCTGGAGATCCCAACACAAAAGGCAGGTATTAACAATCCCTTTATCTACGAAGTTCCTCAAGACCTTTTTGTCGATCCTGAAGGGGATCCAATTGTTGCCTATCGCTCCTATTCAGAAGGAGGCGTTCTGCCCAATTGGCTAGAGTTTCAAATGGATAAGTTCAGGTTTGAAGGATATCCAGCTGAAAGTGACAAGGGTATATGGGATATTACTCTAGAGGCAGAGGATTCATATGGTGGAGTAGGTTCAACAACTTTTGCAATATCTGTAGCAGAATTTGGTGATAATAGAGCCCCTGTACGTATTGACGAAATCCCTGACCAATTTGCCAAAACCGATGAACTCTTTACCTTTACCATCAGTGATAACCTATTTTTAGATCCTGATGGCGACACACTCTATTACAACGCTTCAATGTCTGGTGGTCCTCTTCCCGGTTGGTTGAATTTCGATGAGGAAAGCAGAGTGTTTTTAGGCATTCCTACCGAATCGGATTTAGGTAGCTATCCACTCACTATCACTGCGAGTGATAATCTTGGTGGATTAGCAAGCGACACCTTTAAGCTCACGGTTTCAGATTCTACCAATTACCCGCCCATTGTCCTCAATCGAATAGACCGTAAACTGGCTAAACTCCATAAGAAATTTGAATTCTATATTCCAAACGATACCTTTCTTGACCCAGAAGGTGACCCTTTGACCATAACAGTAAACAAACTTGGCTCTACTGATCTTCCCAAATGGTTATCCTACGACGAAGACACGAGGCTATTAGAAGGGACTCCCGGCGATAGTGATACAGGTTTTTATTATAATTCAAAATATTTGATAGAGGTTGTTGCAAGTGACGGAGCGAATCAGGAAAGCACCACGTTTAGTGTGATATTAAGAGGTGAAACCCCTGGCAAGAGGCTTCTTGCAATTCTTGGGGGGAGCGCAGCTGGCCTTGGTGTTTTAGCAGAAGTAATTTCATATAGAGGAAGGCTGCTAAACTGGAATTACCCCAAAACTAACGAAATCGTGGTTATTGGAAAAGAACAGATTAGAAAACTTGATATTGATGATAAAGATGTCAAGGATATCACACTTCAGCATACTGATCGTTGGTATTTTATGAAATGTTGCCCATTACCAGCTGCATCGGCTATTTGTTCGAGATACTTTATTTTGAATTTAGCTCCGACTGAAGAGCCTGTTGTCGGTGGCCGGCCCTGGTTATCATGGGATGAGTGGGTTGATGACAGGGAAACAGTAAAGAAATTTTTAGCTATTAAAAATATTCCGAAATCCGAAAAGAACAAACAGTATATTATCAGAGTTATGGGTGTTGCACATAGGATACTGCACGAAATAAAGCTTACCGTTGTTAAGTCTAACTCTCCGCTTTTAGGAAGTGGAACTGTTTGGGAAGAAGGTACTGAACCAAACGCTTCAAGAAGAGGCGCTGGTAACCCTGGCCGTGCAGGAGAATATCAGGTGCTGCTTCATCGAACGAATGACTCACAATACGGTAATTTTGAGATGCGGGTGTTGACTAGCCCAACAGGCGAGCAGCCAGATGATCCCGATTCAGATAGCGAAAATTCAGAGTTTTTTGGTCGGCCTATACGAGCTACTCCTCACTCCGCGCCACATCGCCCGCACTGATTGTAGACGACAAATTTCGATCGTCACAAAGGACTTTCACTTACTAGATAATCGCCTTGTGGGCATGAGAGCCTTTGCTATGTGGGGTTATAAAAGACGACGCCTTTGTAGACTTGGCCTTTCCGGACTTCTGCTAATTGTGCGGTTTGAGAACTTGAGCAAGTTTGCTCTCTTTACATCCAGATCGTTGGTATTTATTACACTTTCTCCGCAACTGAAAGTTAAGTCCAAATTCTTGTGTAAATTCACTTCTTAGTTGGTATTCTCATATTCTTGTTTAGTCCAGTTTAAGCATCATTTTATGTACCGAAAGCATGAGCCTGTCCCTACCCCCATGGGGGAAGGCGCGGAGTAAAGTTCTTCACCAAGCGCTCCTGATAGTGTTAGCGGCCTTTGGTACAATAACGGGTCGAATTCTTCTTTAATCAAGCCTCCTCCTTATGCATTCTTTGGATTTAACAGGCCAGCCCTACGATCTAAACAGGTAGCACCTCTGTCAAAACATAATATTGAGATGGTCGAAATTTCTTTGTCTCTTTGTCATTATCGTCAATGTGATCTGGAAAAAAATGTAACTATTCTGTAGAGTCTGCAGCTTATGAATATTTCCTTCTATCACACCGCTCTGCGCAGCAAGGTACCCTTCAAACCGGCTGATGCGAAGCGGGTTAAGATCTATACTTGTGGGCCGACGGTCTACCACTTTGCCCATATCGGAAACTTTCGTACTTATGTCTTTGAGGATTTGCTTAGACGGACGTTGAAGTACTTAGGTTATGGCGTCGAGCAGGTGATGAACATCACCGACGTCGATGATAAGACGATCCGCGAATCGGTCGCTAAGGGGGTGACCCTTGATGAGTATGTGGAGCCCTATACGAAGGCCTTTTTCGCTGATCTGAAGGAGCTTGGTATTGAAGATGTCGAGCACAATCCCAAAGCGACCGACTACATCCCGCAGATGATTGAGATGATCGAGAAGCTGATCGTAAAAGGTGTCGCCTATGCGCCAGGTGACGGCAGCGTCTACTTCTCTATCAGCAAATTTCCCACCTACGGCGCTCTATCGAACCTCAAGCTCGACGAGCTCAAAGAGGGCGGCTCAGATCGCATTAACAGCGATGAATATGACAAAGAGACCGTCTCCGATTTCGTCCTCTGGAAGGGCTACGACGAGACGCGCGACGGGAAAGTCTTCTGGGAGAGTCCCTGGGGAAAGGGGCGACCCGGCTGGCACCTTGAGTGCTCCGCTATGGCCAACAGCCTCCTCGGCGAGACGATCGACATCCACTGTGGCGCTGTCGACAACATCTTTCCACACCATGAAAATGAGATCGCCCAGTCTGAGGCGTGCAACGGCCACCCCTTCGTACGTCACTGGCTCCACTCCGAGCACTTGATTGTCGACGGCAAGAAGATGAGCAAGAGCCTCGGTAACTTCTATACCCTGCGCGACCTTCTCAATAAGGGCTATCACGGCCGCGAGGTGCGCTATCTCCTCCTCTCCGTCCACTATAAGACGCAGCTTAACTTTACCATGGAGGGGCTCGAAGCGGCCAGACACGCCCTGCAGCGCATCGACGACTTTGTTCAGAGGCTTCAAGGCTATCCTCATGAGGGCCAAAAAGATCTCACGGCACACCTCGAAGAGGTCGATAAGCAGTTTAAGCAGGCTTTGGCCGATGATTTAGGTATCTCCCAAGCTCTCTCGCTCCTCTTTGACCTGATCCGTGAGGTGAACAGCCTTATCGACTCCGAACAGCTCAAAAGTGCGAGAGCGGTTCTCAAACTACTCAAGAGTTGGAACAGCATCCTAAACTTCATTCACTTTGATTTTTCCATCGATATACCCGATGAGATTCAGCAAGCTTTGATCGACAGAAACAGCGCCCGCGCCCGTAAAGATTGGCAGGAGGCGGACCGCCTCCGCGACCTGATCAAAAACGCCGGCTTTGTGATCGAAGATAGCCCCACTGGCCCCATACTTAAAAAACATTAAACAAGGAAAATAATATGATTCTGATCCCCCAACCCATGTTCCAACTGCACGATAAAACTCCTCAACTCTCTTTGCCACAAAGTATGGGAGCCCCCTCATATTTAGACTACATCACCAATATCCGCACCAAGAACCAGGTCTCACAGCTTGGGAATGTGCTTTTCGGTGAAGTCGAGAAGCGAGATGGATTGATCTACAACCAGCTATTGCAGCATTTCGGCAATCCCATCGATCGCGCCTACTTTTCGGTAAATTTAGTGAAAGCCAATGATACCCTAAAAGAAAGGGACTGGATGGCTACTTTAGTACGTACAGCGATTAAAGTTGTCAACTACGTCATCGGCATCTTCGGCTACACGCCCTACAATACCTATGAAGTAAAGCCTCTCTCTACTGCACAACTGAAGGAAATTATTGGGGTAACTACGCCAGCTGATCTGGTTAAGTTAGTTGAAATGGCCATAGAGAGATGTCGAGGTCGTATCAACAATGAAAAGAGAGACTCTGATGACGCTGATCAAAGAGATGTTCTCACTGCGGCTTTGAACGACATTAATGCAATAGAGGTCAGTTTCAATAGAAATCCAGCGAAAGCTCAGGTTGCCTATGAAAAATTACTTGAACTCACCCAAAATACTTACACATTTAAACAGATGGTCTTCTCTGGAGAGTTTGATATTGGAAATATCACATTCGGTGGAAATGCCGACACAAGCATTGTAGGCGGACTAGGAATGGGTGATGATGCCCAGATGAATGCTGACGATAAATTCCACAGTAAGCTGACACACGAACAGAAAGGCATTCTTACAAAACTTACAGATGAGGGTACAACTCTTTATAATGAGTACAATAAGTTCTTCCCTAAGCATGATGAAGAGTTCACTTTGTTGGGGCAGTTCTTTGTTGATAAGAAAAAGGCCATTGGCTTTATTGCTAATTAGTTGATAGCGATAGATAGCCCCGCCGGATTTTGAAGGCGGGGAACTTAAATACATGAAATTCGAGAGCGGGCGCGGTAATCTTTTGCAATATATGCTTTAGTTGGAGCTCTCTTTGACTCTGTCCCACGCTTCGATGTAGAGGGAGCGAGCTTTTCCGATCTCTTGGATTTTTTGTGAGAGACGCTGCTGTTCTTCATTTAGGATCAGCAGCTTTTTTTGTGTCTCGGTTAATTTTGGGATGGCGCGGGTATTGGGGCAAAGACCTTTGGTCTTCTCCATGTTCTTTAGGGCGACGCTGGCGCGTAGAAGATAGTTGATAAAGTGATGAGCTAGCTTTTTTGGGCGACTGTTTTTTAAGAGACAGGCGGTGTCGCAGGTGATGATCGTTCCCTCAACAGGTACGCTTAATAGCACTTCGGGGCTCTCTGCCATCACTTGAAGAAGGTCGCTGCTATAGCCTTGAACGACCAGATATTCAGCCGAGGCGATCCCATTTTTGTACTGCTCGCTCTCAAATTTGGCGAGATTGCTCTTCCAACTGATGAGCAGCTCTTTTGCCTCGTCAATCTCTTCGGGGTCGGTAGTGTTGACGCTGTAACCTAAAATAATTAGAGCCGCGCCAAACGCTTCGCGGATATCGTTGAGCATCGTCATGCGGCCGCGCAGCTCTTGATCATCGAAAATAGTCCAGCTGCTGGGGGTTTCTACGCGATCTTTGCGATAGCCAAGAGCTGTGTAGGTGACCATGTAGGGGACGTAATTTTTAGATGAGCTGATTCCCATTGCTTCTAGAAGGTCCCAGTCAAGGTTGCTCAAATTAGGGATGAGGGAGCTGGTGATCGGAGCGAGTAGATCCTGCTCTTCGAGAATTTGATGAAAATAGAGGGAGGGAAAGATCAGATCATACCCGCTGCCGCCTGCGCGGATCTTGGCATACATCGCCTCGTTAGAATCGTAGGTATCTAAGATGATGCGGCAGTTGAAATCCTCCTCAAACTGCTGCAAAACCTCTTCGGCGAAAAAGTCGCTCCAGCAGAAGAGGTAGAGCTCCTCTTTTCGATCACTGCAGGCAGCAAGAAGAAGTAAAAGTAGTAGCGCGCGCTTCAATAGCTCTCCTCTTTGGTAAGATATTGTGTGATGATAACAAAGATGATGGTCACAGCCAAGATGACAGTGCTAAGGGCGTTGATTAGAGCAGTTGAGCCATACTTAATCATCCCGTAGACGTAGATCGGTAGCGTCGTGGAGCCGGGGCCGGTGACGAAGAAGGTGATCACAAAATCGTCGATGGAGAGCGTGAAGGCTAAAAGTGCGGCAGCAATAATTCCTGGAAGGATCTGCGGTAAAATAACTTTACGTGTAATCTGCAGCGGCTTAGCTCCTAAGTCAAGAGCGGCTTCGACCAAAGAGAAGTCAAACTGCTGCAGCTTGGAGAGCATCACAAGGGTGACATAGCTGATGCAAAAAGTGGTGTGCGCTAAAAAGATGGTAAAGAGGCCCAGTTCGAAATTTAAGATTAAAAAGAAGATTAAAAGAGCAACGCCAATAAGGATGTCAGGGAGAAGAAGGGGGGAGTAGATCATCAGCCACTGGAATTTTTGTAGCTTGCCCTTCCATTGATGGAGCGCAAAGGCGGCGAGGGTGCCTAAAATTGTGGAGACAACAGTGGCGCTAATACCGACTATAACAGAGTGAATCAGCGCATCCCAAACCTGTCCATCGACGAGAAGGCGGCGGTACCATCGTAGTGAGAAGCCATGCCAATCCCCGGCAAATTTCGAGGCGTTGAAGGAGTTGATCACCATCACAATGATCGGCAGATAGAGAAAGAGAAGCGTAAGGGCAGTGATAATATAGGGTAAGCGGCTTCTCTTCATTCGACACTTCTCCCTGCTCTGTTTCCTAAAGGTCTCTTTTGGAAGAGGAAGATAACAATAATGGGCAGAAGAATTGCGACAGCGAGCATCAGAGCGAGGGCGGACGCTTCAGGGATATTTCGCACAATCAGAGTCTTCTGGACGATCTTATTGGAGAGTAGCTCGCTGCTTGGACTGCCGACGAGATCGGGGATGACGTAGGCGCCCATTGCCGGTATAAAGACCATGATTAGAGCAGTGATCACGCCGCGGCGGATACCGGGGATAAAGACTTTGCAAAAGGCGCGAAAATTGCTGCAGCCAAGATCGACAGCAGCCTCGAGAAGCTGCCACTCAAATTTTGCTGCTGCGGCGTAGATCGGCAAGATACCAAACGGGAGATAGGCGTAGATCATCACTAGGACAACAGCCGCTTTGTTGTAGAGTAGGGTTGTATG